>JASFJP010000105.1:0-10570 GCA_050121225.1 Desulfobacterales bacterium | reverse complement strand
GACCTGCTCCTTTGTTCCTGCGAGATCTTTTTTAAAAAAACGCCTCATCAAGTAAAATACAATTAATAACCCTCCCAAAACGATGCTAAGGGCCGTCAGCATTTGCAGTGCAGTGGATATCAGATCTGGTGATGGTTTCATCGTAACCTCTCGATCCGCTCCATGGGACTAATGACTTCGGTCAAACGAACACCATACTTCTCATTGACAACAACGACTTCCCCCCTGGCAATCGGTTTCTGGTTCGCCAGGATCTCTAAGCTCTCTCCGGCAAGTTTTGAAAGCTCAATGACGGAACCTTGGCCGAGTTTAAGCAAGTCGTTTATCAACATCTTCGTCCGTCCCAGTTCAACAGTTACCTCCAGAGGAATATCTAAGATAAATTCCATGTTGACCACTGCTTGTGCAGCAACGGAATTTGCCTGCCCCTCGGCACCCTCCTGCATATGCCGTGGATTTGATTCATTATTTTCGACGGTCTCCTGGATATCGGCTCCTGCTGAATCCATTGGGTCTTTAATTTCATTGGGTGTCGACATAACTAGTTCATGCCTCCATCTTTCTGAAGCAGTACGGCTATTTCAACGGCTCGATTTCCTCTAATGATACCCGGATAGCCTAGAAATTTTGGATTATGATCAACGCTAAGTGAGATATAATCTTCCGGTCCTGTATCAAGCTGCAACACATCCTCAACTTGGAGATTCAGCAATTTACGAACACTCTGGGTAGTTGTTCCCAATTCAGCAATGACCGTTACAGGTATATTCTGCAATAACGACTGAAGCTGCTCACTCCAGGTGTGCTCCATGTCTTTTTCACGTAAATACTTCGATGATAATTTATCTTTAATGGACTCCAGCATTAAATATGGAATACATAAATGAATGTTCCCGGAAAATTCTTCTCCCTTTAGCATGAAGACAATCACTACCATCAAATCATTTGGAGACGCTAGGTGAACGAATTCCGGTTTAATTTCCGTTTTTTTCAAAACTACCTTTATAGGATCAACAATTTTCCAGGCTTGCTCGAGATTGCCCAAAATTTCTAACACGAATTTTTTCATCATTCGCTGTTCGATTAGGGTAAATTCTCTCAACCGTTCCATGGGCTTGCCGTCTCCACCGAACATGCAGTCGATCAATGAATAGACGAGTTTGGGTTCGACAGCGATCATGGCCGATCCGATAAGAGGCTCCATAGTAAAAATTGTGAAATTTGTCGGGCTGGAAAAGGCGCCTATACACTCCTGATACTTCACCATTTCCGTAGAAACAAATTCGACGTCGACAGATTGCTGCAAAGAGGCTGATAGGGCCTTATCCAACAATTTGCCAAACTTATCGTATACTTCCTCCAAAGCATAAAATTGATCTCGCAACATTATATTTTGAGAAGTAAGGTTATACGGTGCAATTTCCGCCTCAGAGGCTGTGTCTTCTTCGAGATCAACTTCTCCCCTATCCATTGCTGATAGAAGGGCATCGATCTCCTCTTGAGTTAAAATTTGTTCAGACATACAATGCGTCTCTATTGGACCACGAATTCTTTAAAATAAATATTGGTAACCTGCCCCTGAGCCAAAAAACTGTTTAGTTTTTCCCGCATTTCATCTCTCAAAGCGGTTTTGCCCTCCGCCGAACTGATATCTTCAAAACGCTTGGTGGGTAGAATCATCAAAATGCTATCTCGCACTTGGGGAAGTCTTTTCTCGAGCTCATTTTCCATCGCACTGTCGTTCAATTCCAAATCCATCGTAATCCTTAAATAACGATTTCCGCCTTTGTCGGCTAGATTAACAATGAACGTATCCAACGGAAATATCGGTCCCAACAGCGGTTGGGCCTCAGGAGCTTTCCCGGGTTGCTCGTTTACAGCAGACGGCCCTTTAGCGTCCAGGGTGGACAGCTTATTCCACATCATGAATAGTCCACCACCCATGCCTAGCAGTAGCACCAATACAACACCAATGAGTAACATGAGAATCTTATTTGACATTTTACTTCTCACCCTCCATTGCCAAAACAATTTCTACCCGCCGGTTTTTGGCGCGATTGACCCTTGAATTATTGGGAACCACCGGTCTTGAGTGCCATAACCTGCGGCCGAAAGTCTCTGTGGATTTATATTACCGACATTTGATCGAGCAGCCGATACTAGCAGAACCTGAGTATAAAAACCGGGAAAATCGTTTTTGTTCAGTGTATTAGAAGCAAGTATTGTGCCACTGACAGGGCTTTACAAGGGCCGTAGATTGCCAGTTACATTGCTGGGGTAATCGAATTGAACGCTATGAAATAAAAGGATAAATTCGGCGGGATATAGATGAGTATGGATTCATTGACTCTTTCATGTTGAGATGTGTTCGGTTGAGCGGCAGATGTTAACGTTGGTGTCAATTTTGGCAAGTGTAAGTCAAGTCTTTGACGATAGTTTCAGCTCTTGTTTAATCCAGTTTGCACGCTGTCTATGACGTATAAATACTAGACCATGACAGACTATTCCAAATAAAAAGGGCAGGCACAACGACACCCCAACGTTGCAACTAGGGGTACACAAATCGGTAGACTGTGCCCGCCCCCTGAAATAATGACAGAATCGTTTAAGCGGGTGGCCTTAATCATGGGTTACACCTTCATCAGCGTTTGATATTAATCAGCTCCGAAAGGATTTCGTCACTGGTGGTGATTACCTTGGAGTTTGCCTGAAACGCGCGCTGCGTGGTGATCATCTTAACGAATTCCTGAGCCAAATCAACATTGGACATTTCGATGGCCATGGGTGTGATTCCCCCCAGTCTTCCATTGCCCGCGGTACCAGGCATCGGTTGTCCCGAACTCAACGATTCAGCATACAGGTTTTTTCCCATTTTTGTTAAACCTTCATAACTGGGAAAATCTGCCATGGCGATCTGAAATACCGGTGATAGCTGACCGTTGGAGTAGGAGGCTGTTACAACCCCGTTTTCATCCACGGAAATGCCCCGCAGAACGCCGGACGGATAACCATCCTGATACTGGAAAGTGGTTGTTGACGGTGATGCATAACCGGTCAAATCACCGTAAGGGGCTCCGGATGCATCATCGATTAGATCCCAATTGATGGTCTGCGTTGATCCGCCACCGAAATCCAGTACTAAAGACTGGTCAGCCAGTGGGGATTGCAAAGCTCCGTTTGGATCAAAATCCATGGTGATGTTGGCTGCCCCGCCGATGGTGACCGTCCCGCTGGGAATGGCCGCGTCCACCTGCCATTGACCGGGAGCTTGGTTGGTAAAAGTTAGGGTCAACGGAATCGCGTTGCCTAAGGTATCATAAACGGTTTGCGATGTGCTGTATGTGTCGTTGACCGCAGCGCCGGCGTCCAAATTAATATCAAAGGTAAAGGTCGACGTGACCTGAGGGGGGGCTACTCTTTCTCCAGGAATACTGACATTGGTTAGGTTACCGAGATTGCCATTTGCATCGATTTCGTATCCCTGTACAATCAAGCCATCCGGGTTGACCATATCGCCAACTTCATTCAGATAAAATTGACCGGCTCGCGTGTAGAAAGACGCACCGGAAGAATCATTAACGATAAAAAATCCTTTTCCATTGATGGCCAGATCCGTAGGACTGCTGGTATTTTCCAGTGACCCTTGCGTCCACAACGGGCTCGTTCCCCAAAACTCAACGCCTCTACCGATATCGTTGCCGGTGGCGCCACCAAGGGATTGACTCAAAATATTGGCAAACGATGAACGATTGGTTTTAAATGCGGTGGTGTTAACGTTGGCAATATTGTCTCCAATAACCGTCATTGCGGTCGCATTGGCATTTAATCCTGATATTCCAGCAAATAATGAACCTATCATGTTTAGTTCCCTTCATTAACTAATGGGTTTAATTGTTCTTCTGTTTCGAGGCTATCTTCTATAGTCTGGGGGGCTGCAACTTGGAGCACATCACCCATGGCAATTTTTTGATTTCCGGAGACTAAATGGGCGATGCTGTTTTCATAGGTCACCTTGCTAACGGTTCCGCTAAAAAAAGGCGTCGAACCGATGGGTTTACCGTTAACATCCGCGGCCAAAATCTCAAATGTATAGTCACCGCCCAAAACCTGATTCCCATCCTTATCGGTGCCATCCCAGGCCAAAGTGTTATCTCCGGCTGACAGATTTTGGGCTTCAAATGATTTTATATATTCACCGGTCTGGTCATATATCGTTACTACGACCACAGCAGCATCCGTCACCAGATTAAAGTTGCAATCAACGGGGTTTCCGTCAGATAAATGTATTGAATTTCCTTTGGCGGTTATTTCTTTGCCGATCAACGCTACAGCTTGAGAATTGTTAATCGACGCTTGAAAATTTTGAAGTTGCGTCAGATTCTCATTGACATTTGTCAGTTGCTCCAATGAACTGAACTGGGCGAGCTGGGCTGTAAATTCAACGCTGTCAGTTGGGTTGAGTGGATCCTGATTTTGAAGTTGCGTAATTAGAAGACTTAAAAAATCATCTTTATCTAGTGTTTCCGATTGAATTGTGGAAAGCTCTTTCCCGCTGTCTGGTGGAATTGAATCTAATGCTGTAATTAACATTTTCCGCTTACCTCATTATGCAAAATAATCCACAGTCGCTGTGGAATTTCTGGTTACAACAGAATTATTGGAATCCCGACCTGCATCTTCCGCTGCGGTGTCCGTCTCTTGCCCATCATCTTTTTGTTCCTGAGGACTTAATTGATGGTCGTTTTTATGAGCGTGTTCATGTGTTTCGGAATAATCAGAAACCGAAACCTCCAATTTGTCAACGTCCAGTCCCTGTTGCTGCAAATCGGTTTTGAGCTGATTCAGGTTATTCTCGATCATTTCTTTCACGAACGGGAGCTCGGCCAATATCCTAACCGTAACCTGATGATTTTCGGTACTTACCTGCATTCGGATATGCCCGAGATATTCCGGTTTTAATTCGATGCTTGCTTCATTGTGACCGTTTCGCAGTTGAATAGATGCCCTACGGACAATTTGATCAATGGTCTGCGCGCTCAATTCACGGTGACCGCTTTCAATCGTCTTTGATGAAGATGATGTTTCCCAAACTCTATCAGAAGATTGATGCTGAGAGTTTAACGAGCCATTTTCGTTGTTGGGTGTGTCAACTTTCGTCACCTTGATTCCTAGTTCGTCACTGAAGACCTTATCCATTTTTGCGTTGGTATCCTGATGTGCCTGGGATTCAGTATTAACCTTTGAAAAAGACTCGTCTCCGGATAATCGTTGGGTAGAATTTTCAAGACTTGCACGAACATCTGAATTCAATTTTGGGGAAGTGAATTCTTTTTCCAATCGACTGTTCACAACGAGCTTATTGTCAAAGCCGTCTTGATTTTCGACAGCCTTGTCAAGAATAACCCCGCGGCTTTTTTCAACCACTGCTTCAGCTTTTTGAAATGAAACCGTTTTGGCTTCAGTTGCAGCAGCAACTTGTAGTTCGGAAGATTGAGATCTAGTAGACGATGTTTCAGGCGCAGGCTTGGCTGCATCTATTTTCTCTGACTGCCCTTGCTGTGGGATGTTGATCATCTTCCCCGGTGATTCGATTGCCGTGCTTTTGCTGAGTTCATTGGTGGTCAAATCCGTCTGGCTGTTAAGCTGTTTTAAAGTTCTGACAATCGATACGTCTTTTTGGCCATTTTCAGCACTTTCAGGCAATTGGCTTAAACTCTGAGTTTCCCGAGGCTTAGCATCGGTTGGCAAGGAATCATTTCCCGCGGTCATCTGAGCAAAATGTCCTTGAAGACGGATAAGCGCATTTATTGATTCGATGGAAGGTGTGGTTACTTGCTGTTGAAACCCAGGGGTCAGCTGTTTTAGAGTTGTTAACCTATCCCCGGCACCCGACATCCGGTCTAATATACAGGGCATATCACGTCCGAAATGTTGCAGTGTTTCAATGCCAACGCTGCTCTCCGAGAATGATAGTGGGCTAAAAAGTTTCCAAAATGCCACCAAATCCTCAGTGGATGGAAATTTTACTTCTACGTTACAGCTGTTATCTAGCGCTGCGGAATTTTCAGCTGCCATTTTTTCTCTGCGATTTGCGCTGCCATCAAGGCCTTGCTCGAGATTCGAAACGGATTCGCATTTCTTCAATCCGGATGATGGTGACTCATCAGAGTTTTGAGATCGGTCTGATCTGGTCTGTGCGTGTGAAAGTTTTTTCAGCGTGGATTGAAAGTTATTCGGTTCCCCGGAACCTTTTGCACGCATAAACCCGGTCCTGCAAGGATCATCCTGCGCCAAAGAATCAAGATTATCGCTTTTATAACCAGACCCCGAATTTTGTGGAATGGTCTGTGAAAAAAATAGCTCAGTTTGCATGTGTCATTGTATCCGATTTTTGATTTTCTTTAACACCTGTCCATTTCAGATGCTGCATTAGAAGCATGTAGCGTGCCAAATTAGTTATCTTTATTACCAAAGAATTGTCGGAAAGTCGCCTATGGTTTAATTTGCTGAAATATTTATCAAATGAAATCACATTGAAGATTAATGTTCACTATCTTAGGTTTTTAGTTGCCGTTATTTTTGTCATCATGAACACCCACCCCCCAGCATAATCGGCAATTATTTCCTAACGATGGCAAACTTTACCCCAACGTTGCAAAGGCCGGAGGCTTTAAGAGTCAAGTCGTCAAGGGTGAAGCTGTATCGCAGGATCGCGGGGCCGTCCCGCCGTGGCGGGAACAACGCAGGATCTGAAGTCCTCCGGCTTTCCCGAAGCGAGGGTAAACAAAATGGCAAATTCGAAATACGCAATTAAGGCCTTGAAAGTGATGATTGTGAAAAAGATAATTTGGAATGGAAGATTGTTGATGTTGGAAAGAGGTCTTGCATCTTAGGGTTTCGACTTTATTTTTGCCTTAAGTGAGGTCTTATATACGGTTAGGTTTTGCGGACATGCCGCGCGGACGCGATCTCATCCATTAGCTTACGCTCATCATTCTTCATTTTCTGCTGGTAAATCAGCCACTCTTTCTCCTTCAATCTTTCAAGAATTTTACGCTTTTTTACAATAGCAAGAAGCTCCACCCGTATTTGTTCAACCTGTTTAACAGCTGTATCAAACCGATGTTGCTGTTCCGCAATTAAAATGGACAATTTCCCGAGGTAATTCATGTATAAAACAATATCCCTAACGGTCGTGCCCTTTTGTTGCTTTTCCTGCATTTTTAGAACATAGCGACGCTTCTCTTTTTTCTTTGTGCCCAGTTTCTTTTGTTCATGAAGCAATTTTCTGTTAGCTTCCGCCAAATTTTTTTGATGAATTTCTTCCTGATGTCGACGATGGTTGAGCAGAGCTTCTAATTTGAATCTATACATGATTGCCGGTTTTCATTTTTCGCATACCTTTTTCTCGAAGTCGTTCAATTCAAACTGCTTTCAAACAGGGACTTCAGATCACTAAGACTTTCTTCAAAGGTTATCGATTCCGCAATATTTTGACGTAAGTAATTATTGATCTGATCAATCATTTTGATCGCATAGTCTATCTTAGGATTACTCCCTGACACATAGGCTCCGATATTGATCAAATCCTCCGCTTTGCGGTGCGTGGACAGAATTTCCTTCAGCCGCCGGGCATACTGCTTGTGTTCTTCATCAACAATATCGTCCATAACACGGCTGATACTATTCAAAACATCCACCGCGGGGTAGTGATTCTGCATCGCGAGATCGCGCGTAAGGTTGAAATGTCCATCCAATATTGACCGCAGGGCGTCCGCAATGGGTTCATTAGTGTCATCCCCTTCGACCAATACCGTGTACAAGCCCGTAATCGTTCCGCGATTAGCGGACGTACCTGCTCTTTCAAGCAATTTGGGCAGCAGGGTAAACACCGAGGGTGTGTATCCTTTGGTTGTCGGTGGTTCCCCTAAAGCTAATCCGATTTCTCTCTGGGCCATGGCAAACCGGGTCACCGAGTCCATCATAAGATTAACATGCATGCCCTGATCTCTGAAGTATTCTGCAATGGCAGTAGCGATAAATGCCCCTCTCATGCGGATCAGCGGCAATCGATCAGATGTGGCCACGACAATGACAGAGCGTTTGAGACCTTCCTGTCCTAGTTCTTTCTCGATAAATTCATTAACTTCCCGGCCGCGTTCTCCGATGAGAGCAATAACGTTTACATCCGCCTTGGTATTGCGTGCGATCATCCCAAGCAACACACTCTTCCCAACCCCGGAGCCTGCAAATACTCCCACACGTTGCCCGCATCCGACCGTTAGCAGCCCGTTTAAAACTCGAATTCCCAAATCCAATGGTTTGTGTATTCGCCTGCGAAAAAGTGGGTTTGGTGAATTAGCATAAATCGGGTAGTTGGATTCGGTGATTATCAAACCTTTACCGTCGATGGGTTTGCCGAGTCCATCGATCACCCGACCAAGTAATCCTGAACCTACCGGTATCTGTGCCTTCTCCTGTCTGGCGACGATGCGACACCCGGGGCCGATACCTCGAATTTCTTCCAGCGGCATCAGCAAGACGTTATTATTTCTGAATCCGGAAACCTCCGCAGCGATTTTTTGGCGATTCTCCCTAGTATAAATATCACATAAAGTTCCCAGGCAGGATTGAGGACCACGGGCTTCAACAACTAAACCGACGATATTGGTTACATTGCCTGTGGCACGAATGGGGCAGGTAGTCTCGAGGCTGGCATGATATTTCCTAAAGTCAACTCCGACATCCATCAGTGTCCTCGCTGTGTCATAATTATTGGTTTAGATATTTTCGTATTAGCCTCCCTGGCTTGGATTTTCTATTCCGCTTAGAAAGGATTCCTCTATGGCTTGAAGCTGCTTCTCAATACGGGCGTCAATCTCGCCAAATTCCGTTTCTATGATGCAGCCACCGTTTGGTATGCTGTCTTCGGCTTCGACAGTGACATTGTCAATATGTTCAATCAAGTTTGAAATTTGATACTTGGTTTCGTTGATAAAATTGAGATCATCCGGACTCATCTTTATTTTAATATTTCCAGTGTCCTCGACTTTGTTCAGGGCTTCTCTGGCCACACACACAACAACTTCTCTATCTGTTTTTATCTCCTGACAAATCACTTTTTTAGCGATAGCCAAGGATAACTCAACAACCTCTTTTTCGATGCGATGATAGATTTCGTTGCGCACATTTTTTATTTGAAGAAGCGCTTCTTGAAAACTTTTCATGAGTGTCTCAACTTTTGAAACCACTGAATCGAATCCAACTCTTTCACCGTCTGCAACCCCTTGTTTCTCACCGTCGATAAAGCCTTTCTGATAGGCCTGCTTTTCGATCTCAGCCAGCGACGCTGCATTTTTTGGAGATGCACAAGAATCACCGAATCCTGATACAAATTTACCTTGGCTTGAACCAATGGTATCAAACGTTTGCCGTTTAAAACTCTCGGAAAGGGGAGCACAGTGTCCGTTATTCAATAAATCTTCGGTTGAAATATCAGGAAAACAATGTGCCTTATATTCATCTTTTTGAGAATGAGCATCGGTTGATGCTCTTCTAAAGGATAACTTCTTCTCCTCGTCGCCCACTGATAATGATCTCTCCTTTGGTTTCCATTTCCTGGATTATGCGTGTAATGTTCTGCTGTGCGTCTTCAACCTCTTTCATCCGCACAGGACCGAGATCTTCCATCTCCTCCCTTAGCATATCACCTGCGCGTTCCGACATATTTCGAAATACTTTCTCTTTAACTTCTTCGGAAGATGCTTTCAGCGCAATAGCAAGCTCTACCGTCTCGACTTTGCGAAGCAGTTTCTGAAATCCCCTATCATCGACCAATACTAGATCCTCAAATACGAACATATTTTGTTTGATCTGCGCAGCCAATTCAGCATTTGATTCTTCAATTTCATTTAAAATCAGCTCACTGGAAATCTCATCGGTTTGATTCAAAATTTCAGCCAAACGATTAATTCCGCCGTTAATATTGGCCACGGAATTCTTTTTGCTTTTTAAGATTTCTTTGAATACTTCATTGACCTCTTCAACCATTTCTGTATTGACCTTATCCAAGTTCGCCACCCGTACGGAAACATCTGTCTTTATTTCATCTGATAGTCTCGAGAGGATATCACTGGCAACCGCGGTTTTAAGATGAATCAGAATAATTGAAATGGTCTGAGGATGCTCGTCTTTAATCAATTCAAAAATTTCATCGGCATTGAGGGAAGCAATTGCTTCAAGACCTTCGTTCTCGGAGAAACTACCTGCCTTGCGGTCTTCAATTTGGTGCATCGGGCTTGATGGCAACAGCCCCGGAAGTCCTTTTTTGGTGCGCTGAACAGCAACGTCCGTGAATTCCTTAGCCACAAATTCGATAATATCCGGAGATATCATTCCCATCTGGTTCAGATGCTGTTGCACCACCCTTTTCTCATCTTCAGAAAGACCGCTGAGAATCGTATCGGCTACCTCTTTGCCCATTGCGTGAATCAAAATTGCAGCCTTTAACGAGCCTGATAAATTATTGGGATTCATCTTTAATCCAGTCGCGCATGACATCCATGGATGC
>JASFJP010000104.1:0-10633 GCA_050121225.1 Desulfobacterales bacterium | reverse complement strand
TGCCGCCCATCATCGATCGCTTGCGTGATATGTCTCCGTTTTGGAAACAGGCTATGAAAAGCTAAATAAACCATAACTCCCATTGGTCATCTGGCGTCGGTCTTCTGTCTTACCTTATTCTTCAACCATTCAAGCCAAGGCCCGAATCCTTCTTCAGTTTTAGCGGAGATCTCGAAAATCGGCATATTTGGGTGAATCTGATGTATGCAATCAAGCGCTTTTTGCTTGTCATAATCAAGATGCGGCAGCAAATCGATCTTGTTTAGCAGCGCCACTTCACATTCCCGAAACATCAAGGGATATTTTACGGGCTTATCTTCACCTTCCGTTACGCTTAATACCACAACACGGGCATCTTCGCCGATATCAAATTCAGCCGGGCAGACGAGATTGCCGACATTTTCAACAATCAGAAGATCAATGGCATCCAGCTCCAAGCCGCCGACAGCCTTCTCTATCACATGGGCGGCCAGGTGACAGTCGCCACCGAATTCATCGGTATTGATTTGGACCACCGGGGCACCGCTGACCACAAGTCGATCCGCATCATTGGTTGTACAGATATCACCGACGATAACAGCGGATTTGATCTCCGGCATTATACGGGCCAGCGTCTTTTCCAGTGTAGTTGTCTTTCCGGATCCGGGGGAACTCATCACATTGATCACAAACACCCCTTTTTCGGCAAATACCCGGCGATTCTCCTCAGCCATCTTCTCGTTGACGTCAAGGACCCGACGCACCACTTTTATCTCACGGGTTCCGCTTTTTTGGGTTGTGATCGCGGTGGCATTTTTCTTAACCTGGGAATGAGGAGAATGGTGCGGGTGAGAGTCTTGATGATGATAAACTCGGGATGTTTTAAATAGCCTATTAAGAAACATGGGTATCCTCTTCGGCAATTTCTATGGATTCGATATCCAGCTCTCTGCCAGAGATTATCTCCAACGAGCCGCTGTCGCAGTTTTCACACCTAAATGCCGGCCCCTTAATTGTCCATTGCGTATGACATTCATTGCAACGGGCAACCACAGGTAATTCTTCAATGGCAAGTTTGGCACCGTCTAAAGGCGTATCTTTAACCGCAACATCAAAACAAAACCGCAGGCTATCCGGAACAACGGCCGCTAGCTTGCCGATTTTTAAATTCACCTTTGCAACCCGCACTTTTCCGATGTCAGATGGAATTGAAGCCGTCGCAATATCAACGATTTGGAGGGCAATCCCCATTTCGTGCATAATGAATTTCCAAATAAATTTATTTGGTTATCCTATCCCTTTACTGTTCTTCTGGTACGAGCCCTTATCCATGAGTTTGTCCGGGTTTCGCGGGCGATTATTCAAGTAGCGCTTATATCCAAGAAACTACCCGACCACTTAGCTATTTAAAAACCTCAACACAAAGCTCCCCAAGGGCGCCCAGGTTTTCACAGACGTGGATATCGGCAGACTTCATAGCGTCAATTTTGGCTTGTGCGGTCCCGCTGCCACCACTGATAATGGCACCGGCGTGTCCCATACGCCGACCCGGAGGTGCCGTTAACCCGGATATGAATCCAACAACCGGTTTGGTCATTTTTTTGGCAATAAATTCAGAGGCTTCTTCTTCGGCTGTGCCGCCGATTTCACCAACCATCACAACGCCTTTCGTATTTGGATCCTTTTCAAAGGCATCCAGGCAATCAATGAAATTCGTGCCGATTATCGGATCTCCACCGATACCGATGCAGGTTGTTTGCCCGATTCCCTGCAATGTCAATTGATTGACTACCTCATAGGTCAGAGTCCCGGAACGCGACACCACTCCTGCAGGTCCCCCCGGTTTGTGAATTGGGCCCGGCATGATTCCAATTTTGGCTTCACCGGGCGTAATGATGCCCGGACAGTTAGGCCCAATCAAACGAGAAGGTTTACCATCCAGATAATTCATAACCTTCATCATATCCAAAACCGGTATTCCTTCGGTAATGGCAACAATCACATCCATCGCGGCATCCGCCGCTTCCATGATGGCATCGGCTGCAAACGCCGGTGGTACAAAAATAAGGCTGCAATTGGCACCGGTCTCGGCCGCAGCTGTTTTGACCGTATTAAATACGGGAACATCATCCATTCTCTGGCCGGCTTTTCCCGGTGTAACCCCTGCAACCACCTGGGTACCATAGGCAATACAGTTTCGGGTGTGAAACTGGCCTTCCCGACCAGTAATTCCCTGGACCAAGACCCGCGTATCGTTGTCGACAAAAATACTCATTTTGTTTGCACCTCAGAAAATTGGGATGGTTAAGTTTAATTGGTTGTGAGCCATGATGAATTCTTTCAAGCTCTGCGCTCAGTCCGCACCACTCAGCCCACTATTCTCGTTTGAGCTCAATGACGCCCAAGTACAAATAAAAACCGTCTAGGCCTTCACAATTTCCGCCACCTTCTGGGCAGCATCTTTCAGATCTGCGGCAGTGATCAAGTCCAGACCCGATTCGGCAAGGATTCGGCGGCCTTCTTCGATATTGGTCCCTTCCATGCGAACTACTACTGGAACGTTGATGCCGGTTTTCTTTGCGGCCTGAACAACGCCCTCCGCCAGTACATCACAGCGAAGGATCCCGCCGAAAATGTTAATCAATATACCTCTCACATTCTTGTCGCTGAGAATAATTCGAAAGCCGTTTTCAACCATCTCAGCACTGGCACCACCGCCAACATCCAGAAAATTAGCAGGTTCCGCACCGGAAAGTTTTATCAGATCCATGGTTGCCATGGCCAAACCGGCACCATTGACCATATTGCCCACATTTCCATCCAGATTGATGTAGTTCAGATCGTATTTGGAGGCTTCCAGCTCAAGGGGGTCTTCCTCATCAAGGTCACGATACTCCTGGATGTCTTTGTGACGAAACAGAGCGTTGTCATCAAAATTGATTTTGGCATCCAGCGCAACGACGGCATCTTCGGCGGTGATGACCAGCGGATTAATCTCGACCAGCGAGCAGTCATTATCGACAAACAAGCGATAGAGATTCTTTAGCATTGCGACGAATGGTTTCATGACCGCCGGCGCCAGATTGAGGCCGAAGGCCGCCTCCCGGCAATGGTAAGCCTGAATGCCTTGCAGCGGATTGATGGACACTTTAATAATCTTTTCGGGACTTTTGGCCGCCACTTCTTCAATATCCATACCGCCGGCCTCACTGGCCATAACAACCACTTTGGCAGTCGCACGATCGGAAATAATGCTCAGATAAAGCTCCTTGGCAATATTCAACCCCTGTTCCACCAGGATTTTTTTAACCAACTTGCCTTCCGGACCGGTCTGGTGGGTGATCAAATTCATCCCGATGATCTGCCCGGCCAAGCTTTTTACGTCTGCTAGGGATTGGGCGAGTTTTACACCACCACCTTTACCCCTGCCCCCGGCATGAATTTGAGCCTTTACCACCACCGGAAAGCCGCCCAGCGTCTCTGCCACATTAACCGCTTCGTCGGAACTAAATGCAACACCTCCTTGCGGTATCGGTATGACGTATTTTTGAAAAAGCTCCTTAGCCTGATATTCATGAATTTTCATAGTGCTATTACTCCATAGGTAAAATTCAGCGAGTAGATAACGTACGACCGAATAAAAATTGATTCGCTACGATTCGTCATCTGACAAACAAAATTAGGTGGCCAGCGATTTGAAAACAACTTCCAGTGTGCCGTAACAAATAAAAGATCTCTTAACTTACAATGGTCGACATACAATCTAGCGGCGTGTACGCTGCGCTTTGCCTCATTTATCCTATCACACAGAGTACGTCCCCTTTAATCACCGAATCGCCACTGGAGAAATTGATGGCTTTTATAGTCCCACCGACCGGCGCCGGCAGCGAATTTTCCATCTTCATAGCTTCCAGGACAACCACCGGCTCGCCTTGGCTCACGGAATCGCCAACACTTTTCCCGAAACTGATGACCATGCCGGGCATAGGAGCAACGAGCGATGTACCGTCCACGTTTGCAGCCGGTTTTGCCGATGCTTCCCCCACCGGTGACGGCATTGGTTCAGGTGGATTTTGTGCAGCTGGCGTCGGTTGCGAAGGAACTGGAGCAAAGGCCGCCGGTGCCTGCATGGATCGAACATAATTGACTGCCGCTGCTCCGTCAAGAGCTTCGACGCCCACCTCAAAATACTCATCGTCCACAAACACGTTAAATGTCCGCAAATTTTCGCCTTTAGGTGGGGCTTCTTTGGCTGATCTTTCAATAAGTTCACCGGCTTTGGCTTTTTTAATCAACTCTTGCTCGGCCTTTGCCTCCTCCAGCGTTCGCGGTTTGACCTCTTCCGGCGGCACCTCTTTACCATATTTCCATTTTAGAAACTTTTTCCCGGTCACCGGATACAGCGCATACACCAGGACATCATCCAGATCTACGGCCAGATCTGCGGTATCCTCTTTGGCTTTATCCAGCTCGGGTTCCAGTACTTCTGCGGGTCGACAGGTAATCGGTTTCTCACCCCGCTCGTAGCCCTTCAGCGCTTTCTTCTGAACGTCCGGATTGATCGGAATTGCTGTTTTGCCGTAAAGACCGTAACAGAGGTCTTTAACCTGCCCTGTAATCATTTTGTAACGCTCTTTGTCATCATCAAAAAGAACATTGTTAACCGTTTGGATACCGACAATCTGACTCGTAGGGGTAACCAGGGGGATCTGCCCTAGATCCTTGCGGACGCGAGGCAGCTCGGCATATACCTGATCCAGTTTATCGAGGGCATCCATTTCTCTCAATTGATTGACCAGATTGGATAGCATACCGCCCGGTGTCTGGTGCAAGAGAACGTTGATATCGATGATCGACATCTTGGTGTCATCCAGCAGATGCCGATACTTCGGCATGATATCTCTTTCGAAAACCTCGTTAATGGCGGCCAGCAATTTAATATCGAAACCCGTATCTCGATTCGTTCCGAGCAGGGTCATCACCAGCGGTTCGATGGCGGCATGACAGGTGCGGTAAGCATAAGGCGACATAACCGTGTCAATGATATCCACTCCGGCCTCGATGGCTTTAAGATGGGTCATTGGAGACATGCCCGAGGTAAAATGACTGTGAAGATGAATCGGTGGTTTGACGTTGGCTTTCAATGCTTTCACAAGCTCGTAAGCATCGTAGGGTGCCAGAAGCCCGGCCATGTCTTTGACACAGATACTGTCAGCACCCATGGCTTCGAGATCCTTAGCCTTTTGCACAAAGTAATCAATTGTGTATACATCACCTCCCATACGTGGCTCCGTCATCGTATAGCATATACAGCCCTGGAAATGCTTGCCGCTTTCCTTGATCGCGGGAACAACTGTTTCAAAATTGCGGTAGTCGTTCAACGCATCAAAGGTGCGGAAAATATCCATACCATTCGCAGCCGATCGTTCAACAAAGGCCCGGGCCACATCGTCGGCATAGTTTCGATAACCCACAAGATTTTGCCCACGAAGCAACATCGAAAAAGGCGTTTTTTTAATATAGCGTTTAAGAGTTCGGATTCGTTCCCAGGGATCTTCATTTAAAAAACGGTGCATGGTATCGAAGGTGGCACCGCCCCACACTTCCATGGCCCAAAAGCCGACATCATCCATCATCTCGGCCACCGGGATCATATCTTCGGTCCGCCCCCGCGTCGCAAATAGGGATTGGTGACCGTCACGCAAGGAAAGATCTTCTATTTTGACAGGATTATCGGCGCTCGGCCTGTGGCTGTCGTAGTTCATCGTGGTTCTTTTTACGCTAATATCGTCACTCATTTTTACGTTCTCCTGTGAAAAATGGCTTTTATAATCTTCTCTGAAATGTCCGCAACTGCATCAGGCTGCGCAACTGCATCTGAGTTTGTCTTCCGTAAAGGCCCCAAGGATTCAGCCCCGCGGACGGAGCAGATGCAGCCTGAGGCACGTCAAGCATTGCTGCCTGCGAACGCTGGGCTTCTTCTTCAGCCTGAATATAATGCGTCACCGCGACAATCGCGGCGGTTATTTTCTTGTCGGTTTGCATGTAAGTACGCCTTTGGATAGACTATTTTCTGTTGGCGATGGATTAGCGAGGAAAACCTGTCAATCGGCATCCGTCATTGTTCCACGCTTACGTCTTTGGTTTCGACGCGTCTGTCATGGTTATTTTACATGGGTATGTTACCATGTTTCTTCGGGGGTCTGGTTTCGCGTTTGGTACACAAGGCCTCGAGGGCATCAATTAAACGCGGTCGGGTCTCGCTGGGCGCGATGACGGCGTCAATATAGCCTCGGCTGGCCGCCACGTAGGGATTGGCAAACAGCTCATCGTATTCTTTGATTTTCTTTTGACGCTCGCTTTCCGGATCATCAGCCTCCTTAATCGCTTTGCGATGGATGATGTTGGCAGCACCGGCCGCACCCATGACGGCAATCTCGGCCGTCGGCCATGCAAAGGCCATGTCGGCACCGAGGTCCTTTGAACACATCGCCAGGTAGGACCCACCGTAGTCTTTGCGTGTCACCAGCAACAGTTTGGGTACCGTGGCTTCAGAATAGCACCACAGCAATTTTGCGCCATGGCGGATGATTCCTCCCCACTCCTGCTGACTTCCGGGCAGATACCCAGGGACATCGGCAATCGTTAAAATCGGGATATTAAAGGCGTCGCAGAAACGGATAAAGCGGGTGGCCTTGTCCGATGCGTCGATATCGAGACACCCAGCTAAGACTTTGGGTTGATTGGCGATGATGCCGATCGTCCGTCCGTTCAGTCTTGCAAAACCGACCAGTATATTTCGGGCATAAAATTTGTGAGGTTCTAAAAATTCACCATGATCAACAATCGCATGGATGACATCTTTCATATCATATGATTTGGCGGGATTGTCAGGAATCATCGAATCCAGGGCCGGATCCATTCGGTTGCGATCATCTCCCGTGTTCACCACGGGCGGGTCCTCCATATTGTTGGAAGGTATATAGGACAGAAGCTTTTTAATCTGCTGGATCGTATCCTCATCACTTTCGCAGGCAAAATGGGCAACACCGCTTTTCTCGTTATGGGTTTTGGCGCCCCCCAATTCTTCAAAGGTTATTTCCTCACCAGTAACGGCTTTAATGACATCCGGTCCGGTGATGAACATATAGCTGCTGTTTTTAACCATGAACACATAATCGGTCATAGCCGGAGAATACACAGCACCGCCGGCGGTCGGCCCCATGATTGCCGAAATTTGGGGGATGACCCCGGAAGAAGCTGAATTTCGAAAGAAAATCTGACCATAGCCCGAAAGGGCATCCACTCCCTCTTGAATGCGAGCACCGCCGGAATCGTTGATTCCGACAAAAGGCACACCGGCTTTCAGCGATAGATCCATCACCTTACATATCTTTTTGGAATGCATCTCTCCGAGACTACCCGCCCGCGAGGTGAAATCCTGAGAAAAAGCAAACACAGGCCGGCCGTCAACCAATCCATGCCCGGTGATGACCCCGTCGGAAGGTATTTCCACTTTTTCCATTCCGAAATTAACACAGCGATGGCTGACAAACATGTCCATCTCGCGGAAGGTTCCTGCATCAAACAATAAGTTCAGGCGTTCGCGGGCAGTCAGTTTCCCTTTCTTGAGCTGGGAAGCCACGGCTTTTTCGCCGCCCATTTGAAGCACTTTGGACTCCCGAGCTTTCAGCTCACGGATTTTGTCTTCCACGACTCCCATCATTACGATCCTTTCATAAATAATTGATTAGCCGATTGAATGCTTCAGCCGGCCAACCTGAATCGGTTTGAATGCAACCAAAAAAATCAAACCTCGCATTTTATACAGAGATGCAGTATTGTCAAGGAAAAAAATGCTAACTTCTATTCTCCAGGGCATTAAGAACCTCGTGGGCTGATTGCGTTACCGGTGTTCCTGGACCGAATATCCCAACCGCCCCCGCGTGCTTCAAAACCTCGTAGTCCCCCGGTGGAATAACTCCTCCGACAACGACGAGAATGTCATCACCCCCCTCTTTCGCAAGAGCTTCGATCAACTGGGGTACCAGCGTTTTGTGCCCGGCAGTTAGGCTGGAAGCACCGACCACATGCACGTCATTCTCAATCGCCATTTTAGCTGCCTCTTCCGGTGTTTGAAACATGGGACTGATATCCACGTCAAATCCAAAATCTGCAAAGCCGGTGGCAATTACTTTTATCCCACGATCATGGCCATCCTGCCCCATTTTAGTCACCAAAATTCTGGGGCGACGCCCTTGCTTGGCCTCGAACTGTTGGGTTCGTTTCCTCAGGCCATCGATAATTTCACTATCACCATATTCAGCGGCATAGATCCCTGATATGCAATGCGTGGTCGCCACATAACGACCAAATACCTTTTCTAAAGCATCAGATATCTCTCCAACTGTGGCTCGAGCCCTCACCGCGGGGATACAAGCTTCAAGCAAATTATCGCCGGATTCCGCCGCGGCCGTCACGGCTTTCAGCGCCTGTTTGGCAGCGTCGTCATTACGAGAAGTTTTCAATTCTTTGAGTCTGGCAATTTGTTCATTACGCACCTCGCTGGGAACCTCCAAGATCTCCAGATCAATATCTTCTTCAATCTGGTACTTGTTTACTCCCACAATGGTATCTTTACTCTGATCGATTCTGGCCTGTTTGCGCGCGGCCGACTCTTCGATGCGCATTTTCGGCATGCCGCTCGCTATAGCTTTGGCCATACCTCCCAGCTCTTCGACTTCATTAATAATCTTATTAGCCTCACGGATGATACCATCTGTGAGACTCTCGACATAGTAAGACCCCGCCATAGGATCTATCACATGACAGATCTGAGACTCCTCCTGAACAACCAATTGTGTATTCCTGGCAATTCTGGCTGAAAAATCCGTTGGTAACCCAACCGCCTCATCAAACGAATTTGTGTGCAGAGACTGAGTACCGCCCAACGCAGCCGACATGCATTCAAGCGTAGTTCGAATGATATTATTGTAAGGATCTTGCGCCGTCAGGCTCCAACCGGACGTCTGGCAGTGAGTTCTCAGCATGGTTGAGCGTGGATCTTTGGGATTGAATTGGCTGATGAGTCTATGCCAAAGAAACCTTGCAGCTCTTAGCATGGCGATGTCCATGAAGAAATTCATGCCGATGCCAAAGAAAAAGGACAAACGCGGGGCAAAGGCGTCGATATCCAAGCCGGCATTCAGCGCTGCGCGCACATATTCGACACCGTCAGCCAAGGTAAACGCTGTTTGAAGTACGGAATCAGCCCCGGCTTCCATCATGTGATAGCCACTGATGCTGATCGTATTGTATCTAGGCATATGTTGGGAGCAATAGCCAATGATGTCCGAAACAATCCGCATCGAGGGTTCCGGGGGATAGATATAGGTGTTGCGGGTAAGGTATTCCTTTAAGATGTCATTTTGTATGGTTCCTGCCAGTTTATCTTGACTGACACCTTGTTCTTCAGCAGCGACGATATAGCCTGCCAGAATCGGTAATACCGCTCCATTCATCGTCATAGAGACCGTCATCTGATCCAAAGGTATCTGGTCGAAAAGTATCTTCATGTCTTCCGCCGAATCCACTGCGACTCCGGCTTTTCCAATATCTCCGACCACTCGGGGATGATCGGAGTCATATCCTCGATGGGTAGCCAGGTCGAAAGCTACGGAAAGCCCCTTTTGACCTCCCGCAAGACACCGCCTGTAAAACGCATTGGATTCCTTGGCCGTTGAAAACCCCGCATATTGGCGAATAGTCCAGGGCCGACCGGCATACATGGTTGCTTTGGGTCCGCGCACATAGGGTGCAAACCCCGGTAGCGTATTCAGATGCTCCATCCCTTCAAGGTCTGCCTCGGTATACAGCGGCTTGACAGAAATACCCTCGGGGGTTTTCCAGGTTAAAGCGTCCAAGGGCTTTCCTCTCAGCTCTTTAGTTGCAAGATCAATCCATTCTTGGAGTTCAGACTTTTTTCCCATAATTTGCTCCTTTTCTCTTCGGATATCCGCGGAATGTGCCGCCCCTAAACAAGCCGACACGAAACTTCGCCTTTATTTTCGAGGTCTAGTCCACGCACCCGTCATAACCGCGGATCACTCGTTTTTAGTCATCTCACATTTCTCATCTGATCTCAATTCAGTGTCTATTCACGTTCACAAAGTTCGACCAGTACCCCGTTAGTTGCCTTGGGATGCAGAAATGCTATTTTGGCACCGCCCGCACCGATTCTGGGTTTCTCATCGATAAGACGAATACCCTTTTCCTTCAGTTCTTTCAATGCCTCTTCAACGTTTTCCACCCGAAAGGCAACATGCTGGATACCTTGCCCTTTTTTCTCAATATATTTGGCAACCGGCCCATCCGGAGATGTGGATTCCAATAGCTCAACTTCACTCTCGCCGACCGGAAAAAATGCGGTGGTAACCTTTTGCTCGTGAACTGTTTCGGAACCCTCAAAGTCGAGTCCTAAGACATCGGCCCAAAAATTTTTCCCTTGATCTATACTGTTTACAGCAATACCTAAATGGTCGATTTTCAAAACCTTCATGGCGCCTCCTTTCACTTATTAGAAATTAAAGAGATGATACCAGGATACATACGCAGTGCAGGAAAGCATGACCCTTGCAAGGCACTCTTTCCCAAT
>JASFJP010000103.1:0-10653 GCA_050121225.1 Desulfobacterales bacterium | reverse complement strand
TCGAGGCCGGGCTCTCTCACAAGTGAGTCGACAATCTTTTCACGGATGTGGTCCGTCAATTCATCGATGTGAGATTGGGCATTGTCACCGTGCATGCGCACCAACAGGATAGGCTGCCCCTTAAACCGTGGGTGTTGACCGAATTGCTGCAACAGGTATGGAATAAGGGTATCTTCCAGCCAATTGTCGAGGGAAACTTGATCGCCATCGGGATCAATACCGCGTTGAATTTGATTTCCAGCGCAGGCTGACAAAGCCAAAAACGCACTCAATACAGCCAAGGAAACCAACATCGTTTTTATTCTGCTTGTCGGATTCAATTCAATATCACCTCACTGTCCGGCATGATAATCAGATCGCCCCCTTCACGATTCTTAATGAGTCGGTTGATGGAAGCAGCCGTATGTGCCGGTAGCGTTACACCCCATGTCACCGTGCTTCGACCAAATGCAGCGACTTGCCTGCGAAAGACGACAGCGTAATCTGCAGGGACCGTAGTGGTTTCCATCTCGTAGATTTTTGAGGGATTTTTGACCGAGACGTAAACCGGCCGTCCATCGGCCAGTTTTAACTGCCAGGCTTTTTTACCGGCAAGGGCAAAAAAATTTACTTTCCCACTATAGATCAGCGTTTCTAAGGCCTTATCTGAGGAAAACCGGAGCGTAAATCTTTTTTTGGTAGGTTGCGGCGGACCCTGTACTGGTGGCGGTTGACTCGGGATCTGTTGTTTTGGTTGTAGGGGGTGGTCCAATTTTTCCGAGGCCTGGTCCAGATCCGCTTGAATTTTTTTTAGATTTCGGGCTTCATTATCTACTTGAGTTTTCAACTCCGATCGGATTCGCCGCTTATCATTTATATCTTCCACAATCTTGGCCAATGCTGTTTCCCGCTCCATGATTTTGTTCCGGACTTCTTTAAGGGATTGCGAAACCATTGCCAACTCCGCACGTGCCTTTGACAGGCGAGCAACAACCTCCTGTTTGATTCTTGCCGCACCGGCAGCTTGGGCTGTCGACTTTTCAACGGCCGCGGTTGCTGCGGCTAACTGAGACTGGGTCTTCGTCAGTTTTTCTTTTAGGGCAGCAATTTCTTTTTGCAGTGATGCCGCCTTTGCTTTTAAGTCAGCCGGTTCAACAATGGTCGGCCGATCTGCTGGAGGAGACATGGGCAAGGCTTTGACCAGAGCAAAAATAGCCATTAAGCACAAGCACAGTATCGCAAAAAACCTCATGACATCTGTTTGCAGCATTTCCACATCATCCGACAGGGCAGGGCTGCGGTGGGAAAGAAGTATTGGCGATGATATCAGAGGATTCATTTACTTCTCCGAATTAGACGTTAAACTTTCAAGATCCGTCCGGTGGGTGCTCGTTTGCACAAGACACCAACTGGCTGAGACGGGCATCGATGGATCGCAAAGTAAAGTGCACGCCATCGGTCTGTTGCTCTGCCAGTCGGTTATAGTAGGCTTTTACCCGGGTACCAACCGCCAGTGATTTAACCAGACGTAACAGGTAACCCCCAACCGCTCCAAAAATTGTGGTGGACAGCGCCAGCAAAATGCCCCCATCAACAAGGCGCTGTAGAATAGAGAACGCACCCAGTTTTGCGGCCGATTGGGCATTCAAATCTCCGATCCCCTCCAGCAAGGCTCCCCGCATGCCGATGGCCGTCCAAATGACACCAATGCCGAAGAACAGATTAATCCAAATATCCACCAAATGGTCCATTTGGGCGATTTTTTCCGTTGATACACCCTGATTTCGAAGCAACCGCTTTAGGCGTAAAAGGGAACCGGTATAAAATAGAAGGATTAAGCAGAATGGGATTACCGACAACCGCAGGTTCTCATAGGTCCACGAAAGCACTCGCTGAACACTGGGCACTTCTAAAACGGATATGGCGACAACCTCCGACATATTCAGCATGTACAGCAGTATGGTTCCGATCACCAGCACTCCCAGAGCACCGCTGATAAATCCGGCCGAAAAACCGGTTGCAGAGTAAGTTTTGGTTTTCATAACAAGCTTCCCGTGTCACTTATTACGGCATGCGGTGCATGTGGCGTCCAGCAAAAGCAGAATCGAATTGTATTGATCCGCAGCGGCATAGTATGCTGGTTTGTCCTGGCAGGCTCTTAACAAGCCATCTTCCTTCTGACCGAGCTCTTCTTGTAACTCTACTTGGAGATCTCTTTTCGCATCTTCGGAACAGGATGAGCAAACGTTAAAATCATCCTGAAGCGACATGAATGTCGTGTTGAAATAGCGGTTGTAATAGTTCCGGGCTTGGATTTTATCGATAATACCCTCTTGGTTGGCCCACTCTAAAAAATCACTGAACCGGCGTCTGTTCTCGATGTCAGGATCGCGTTTGGCAACGTCCATCAGCCGCTCATAGTAGCTGTCAAACATCGGCTCGCATTCCAACCGGTCAAGGTCCTCTCGAGAATGGGCTAAGGCCTCCTCAAGATTCACCCCTGACGGCAATGTGCAGTTGGGCTTAAGATACTGCTTGTTCCCGCATGAAAACATCAGTAGGGCCAGAACAGCGATAATAAAAAGTTCTTTTTTCCTCGTGTTGATCTTTTTGCATAATTTTATCATGATGGTTGACCTCCATTTGAATTTTGATAGACCGCCGGTTACATCTCGAGAGGACTGCGATAATCTGCTTTGGTGCTACCTTGGGGAGGATCCGGAATGCTTTCCTCTTCACCGTTTTCTCCGAATATAATCGTTTTTACCCGGCCTACCATCTCGAACATTTCAGGGGTTATGATGCCGTATATCTGATCGAGATCGATCATGAGCTTGGCGCGACTAATTTCATCGCGTGTCAGGGCTATGAGATCCTGCACCTCCTGAGTATCGAGGTATATCTCTGCGGCCACGGCGGCAAGAGAGCCTCCCGATCCCGTTTTGGGTGCCATCGCCACCAGTCTGTAGTATTGTCTAAACTTTTCACTTAATCTGCCCGAGCGTCGCCCGTAGCGAGCCGGTTCAGAAGATTTTAAAGGTGTTTTTTCAAGCATCTTCTGCAAGCCCCGGGGCGTGGTCTTGCGTCCTAATTCTTTGCGAATTCGACGTTCCAGGCTGGTATTGGTGGCTCGCACCGAATCTTCCATACCCGGCAAGCGAGATTCCATCAGATTTAACATCTCCAGATAAGTTTGGCTCAATTGACCAGTGATTTCTTTGCAACCTTGCTCTGCTTCAGCTCCCTCGCATTTACTGGCGACATATAATTCTTCCTGCTGATTAAGTCGTTCAATCACACTCTGAAGATCTGCTTCCATGGCTTTGGCCGTCTCGCTGGTATGCTTGATACTTTCCACAACAGTGGTTGGAAACAACCGAAGGGTAGGGGATTTTTTCGCAAACGCCAAACTTTGGATGCCGAAGACGAGGACAACCGACAAGGCCATAAACGTGCAGTAATTACGCGTTAGTCGTGAAATCTTTGCGCATTCGATGGATTTCAATACACGCATACGTTACCTCCTTTAAAGGGTTTACCCCAATTAGACTTAAACCGAATTGGGAGTTGTGGGTTATAGGTCAATCGTATAGAAGACATTATATCGGTTCTAATGCTGCAACCTTTGCTTTCAATTCGCGCAATGACGTTAGTACGAGATCCATTTGACGTATTGAAAAAGCTCTCACACACCTAATAGACGGACAGGTCGCCTTGGCGGGTCATTTTTTCTGCGATTGTTTTTCTCGAAGGGATGCGGTGATGGTTAGAGGGTTTTTAGGTTTCAGCCCAGCCGCTGACCTGAAAAACGGACAGTCTAATCAAAAAATAAACTTCGGTTTTATGGAGTTGCTAAAAAAGCGAACACCCGCCTGCCATGCAAAGTGCGTTGGGTTAGCGCAATCTTTAGTTATGAATCAAATGCTTAATGTTGACACACACCCGTTTAGAGGGATTGCGGGCAGGTCGAATATCGAATCCTCCAGAGACAAGGCGGACAAGTGTCCAAGGAAGGTATTCTAACAGTTTTATAAAAAGATTGAGCGTAGCGAAACCATCCTTCGACATTCTGCGGTTCTTTCTTTGAACCAGGCCATCGAAGTGGCCAGTCTAATCATCAACAAACCGTGTTATTTGGGTAATTTCACACGATTGAAGATTTTTATGCTTTCAACCCGCAGGGCATTGGTTCAAGTTCATAAGAAATTGTTGTAAAAGGAGGGCTTGCTTTTTTACCAGACTGCAATTGTGAAACCAATTCCAAATGCTATTCAGTTTCTTTTACTTCCAAATACGCCACATTATCTTCAATGCGGATATGCAGCGTTTCCTTAGGGCCGAACAAACTCTTTGTCTGATAGTAGGGCTTTGAGAGGACAACACGATTCACGGTTTCGATTGGAAGTCCCTTTTGTTGTAATGCTGCGACCAGCCGATCAATACGTTCGACGCTATTCCACTGCAGGGCGCTGTCTTCCAGCAGGATATCCTTCAGCTCTTGGTCTAAATTGAGTATGGCCGAAATGACCTGAGATTGTTGCGTCCGGTATTTAGATACGAGGTGACCGCCAATGATAAAGATCAGTAGAATTGAGGCTGCCAGGGCATAAACAGACTTCATTTTCCACCAGGGAAAGGAGACCGGTTTCTCGGACGTGTCGATAGATACATCCTTGAGCGTTTCCTGCAAAACTTCGTAACATTTTCCACACCGGTTAAGATGACGCAGTAAGCGCTTGCGTTCAGCGCTATCAAGCGTTCCCTCAACCAGCTGTGCAAGATCTTCTATATCCGCATGGGTCTGGGATTCCGGTGAATCTGTCGGCTTTAACGTTTTATTCAACCATTTGCCCATATTTGCCTCTAAATCGTTAGACGGACACATTACGGTTCGCGAATGCCCTCAGAGAGCAATCGTTCTCGATATCTCATCAAAAGCCTTTTAAGTCGGCGTCTGGCAGATGATGCTGAAAAACCAATAATATTTGCTGCCGTTTTAACTGGCTGCTCTGAGCCGTATACAAGTCTGACCAATAACTGATCTTCTTGCGATAGTTCTGCGGTAGTCTCCCGAATAATCTTGAGCGCTTTGATTCGTCTTTTATGATCAAGCTTCCCAATCAAGAACTCAAGAGGATTGGAATTGGCGCTATTCATGCTCTGTAATGAGTTGGAACTAACTTCATTTATAGATTGAAAGGCGGGATTTTCTCGACAGGGAGCTTTTCGAATTGGTGCAATCTCATTTAGGTACTGATTATAAGGTCCTTCGAACAAACCCTCGATCTGCAAAAAATCATACGCATCATCAAAGGAAAATTTTTGCCAACAAACAAGGCGATAGACAGCTTCAGCCCACGTGCCGAGTTTTGCCACACCGGCTGGTATACGCCTGCGGCCGTATCTTTTGCGTCTAAAATCGATAATAAGGGAGTTGATCAGGGAATACAGATAGGTCGTTAGTTTACTCTTGCCTTTATAAGCCCGTAGACGCTTAAAGTTGTTGGCCTTTAGGCTGTCGAGTATGAACACATAGCTTTCGTTTTGATCGTTTTCATTGGAGAAATGCCGCTTGCAAACGGCTTCTATCTTTTCCAGGATATCGCCTGAAGAGAGAATTTTCTCCGGATCCATAGGCATGCCGTTCACTAACTCAATGTCCGGCATAGACGCTGAAAACACACGCCGCCAGATATCATTGCCACTTTTTATAGTTTGATTTAAGTTGCTGAAAACGTTCAGATCCCAGAATGTTTCGGATACCGATCACAAATTGCAGGCGTTCATTGGCAAGATTATTTCGGGCTTTTTCAAGCTTTTGAAATTGTTTTTTAACGTCAGCATCGTTTACGTCTTTGCCGCTTAATAGTTGATCGAGTTCAAATTGTTCGTGCTCAACAGCAGATTTTTGTTTTATAAACTTGCGGCGGCTGTTGGCAAAAAGTTTGTCCAGGCGTTCAATCTCATTTTTGCTCAACTTTAAATTTTTTTGAATTTTGGGATTGTACCACCACTTTCCTGCAGGCACCTCCTGTCCAGATACCAATATGGGTGACATCACAAAAATGGCCAGCAATATGAAACTGAATGCGCTTCTTAACATGATGACGTTCCTCTCTTCCACCGGTAAGAGGTTAAGTTTTCGGACTCAATCTGAGGAATCAAAAACTGATAAAACTCTTGATCGTAATCCGGGTTGTTTTCAGCGGAGATTTTCAAATAAAGCGGCGGCAGAGCATTGTCGACCAGCATGTTGACCTCCGTCATGAGCTGTTTTGCTTGCATTAGCTCCGCGGGGACGCTATCGGTTCCGTACTCAGTTAGATTTCGTACAATGGTTGTTCCCCAAAAGACGATGAGCACGGCGGCAACTGTGGCGGCAGCTCCGATGGCAGTGCGCCAGTTCAAAAAGTTCCAGAAGGCGCTTCTGGGTTCATGCACCGGTATCGCTATTCGTTTCTGCGGCTTCGGTGCATAACGCTCAGCCATTTGTCCTAAACTTGCCAAATCTTGTTCAAAGCTCTCCTTGCTGGCACGGCATTGATGACATGTAACCAAGTGCGCCTGCATGGTCTGGGGTAGGTCGCTCTCGTCGACAACCGCCTGAATCAGCTCTTGTTCATCTAAATGGTGTTCATTATCTAAGTTCACTGGATGACCTCTTTTAGCAATTGGCGTATTCCAGGCTCCTTCTTAAACTTCGCCAAGGCTCGGTATAAATGGGTTTTGACTGTACTCTCATTTTTCTTCAAGGTGCCTGCGATCTCATTGAGGTTGAGATGATCAAAGAATCGCAGCAAAAAAACCTCTCGTTCCATTTTTGATAGCTTATTCAATATCAATCCGATCTGTCGCCAGAAATCCTCTCTTAAAACATGATCCAAAGCTTCCGGGTGATCACTTCCCGTTTCAACCGAAGGGTGGTATTCTAGGTTTTCATCATCAACTTTAAATAAGGACCGAAAGCGTTTTTTGCGTTGAAAATCGCGAATACGATTCAAGGTAATACTGAACAGCCATCCGCGGAATCGCGCAGCATCTCTAATAGCTGAAATTTTTTGATACGCCTTTAAGAAAACATCTTGGGTAATATCTTCGGCGTCCGCGCGGGCGCGGATACGATAATAGACCATTCTAAACACATCGGCATGAAATCGATCAACAAGCTGGGCGAAAGCGGATCGGTTTCCATCTTTAGCCTGATTGACAAGGGAAACCAGCTGTGTTGAAGTGCCCGAGGTCGTGTTAGTATCCTCTGTTGAAGCCATTTTAGGATGTTGATTTTCTTCTCCCACCGCGATGCGCCGGCAGCATTCTGGTCACTATAATACCTGGATTGCATTGGCTTGTCTATATTAACCTGACAACAGTCATCGAGTTTAAGTTACCCCGCGGTAACCTCCCACGAGGCCGACCACTTCTATTGATCCCAATTTAAAATTGCTCCTTACTTTACGTTTTACCCTTATAGACGCGCAAGCGTGGAATTTGGTCTACAAAGAGGTTGAATGCTAAAATGGTGCTTGAAAGCAGGGAACGTGGGCGGATTAAAACTTAAATTTAACCCCAATGTTGAATAAACATCAGTCTCGCCTACAGCACATGCATCATTGAACGCTCTAAAATCGAAGGGACATACAGGTCAAACCTCCGTCCATCTTCCGAATTTCGCTGGTATCCAGTTCGATAATCTCAGATTTCATTTTTTTCAACTTTTGGCGGGTGTCGGGATAACCTCTGGGTGTCAGTAGGTAGCCATTGACCCAAAGGGTATTGGCTGCATACGCTTCAGATTTGTCTACGACAATCAAATCAAAACCGGTAAGCTGATCGTGATTGGCAAACTCTTCTGTGACCAGTATCGTGTTCTCGTCGACATAATTGACGCTGGATTTTAAGTGCAGTCCCGCTTCTACCGGAATTGTGGTCCAGGTATTGCCGAATTTTTCGAGCAAGCGGCCAAGCTGTTCAGCGCCTTCCTTGTTGCTTCGCTCCGAGAGACCGATTAAAAAACGATTTCCCAATTGAAGAACATCGCCGCCGTCAAGAGTTCCGGGAGCCCGAATCCGCTCGGTTCTGCGAAAGGGTGCTAAAGCAGCGGCAATGGACTCTTCCTCACCTTTACGGCTCTCGGCACCCGGAATGGTGATAATGGCCACATCACTGGTTACTACTGCTGTGTCTTCCACAAAATAAGCGTCTGGAAAGTTTGACAGCGTTTCAAGTTGAATAATGTCCAATCCAATAGCGCTTAAGGTCTCAAGATACGATTCGTGCTGTTTCAAGATGAGTTCATAATTAGGCGGGTCTGAGCTGAAAGTCGTTGTTATTCCCTGTGCAAAATTTTTTCCTGGTTTTCTGACAATCGCACGCCTAAACATAATTTCCGATCCTTTGGGATGTTAATTTTTGCCAAAATGAACATGGAGCCGCCGGTCACCGTCGCAAGTCGATAAGCCTATGTGGGCAGATTATTTTGGTTGATTGAATCACCGCTCAAACTTCAAAATGATTGACCTGTCGTTGTTGACAAGTATAAGCATTGAATCTTTGAGATGCATCTGGGACGTTTTCAACAGATTTTGTATATAATCAGTTTCTTGCGCCATCAGTTCGGGTGGCCCCGCCATTCTCGTCATAGCAAAGGCTTTGTTCCAAGTAACAATGCCTTTATCGCCGAGTTTGAGGTTGCCGGAATAACGATTTATCGAGGATAAACCGAAGACCCTGCCGTCTGTATTGCATGAAAACGTCACCTCTGAGTTATCGACCAGCGATAGTTTTTTGCCATTTTTGCTCATCGCTGAAAGACGCCATTGTGTGTCGGCAATTTCATTCATACGGGAAGGCGTAATTAAGGTGTCGTCCGTTAGTGGCATTGTGTTGTCCTCGCGAGTCCCGCTGCAACCACTGCCCAGCAAAGCGCAACTCATAATCATCATGGTAAAAAAAATCTTTTTCATTGTCGTATGTCCTTCTCTTTGGGCTGTCTAATGAAGGGACTTGTTAGATTTTACCTTCGAGATAACGCTGTCTTTTCTGCTCCGGGAACTTTTCGATCGCATATCGCAGCATGGTCCGCGGCATTACTTTGTAGCAATCTTTTAAGAAACCCTCTTGGATGACGAGGTCGCGTTTGCCGATTTCCCGCAGCATCCACCCAACGGCTTTATGGATCAAATCTTGCTGATCGTTTAGCAGCATCTTTGATATCCTGAGGGTCTGTGAGAACTCATGGTGTTTGATAAAGTGAAACGTTGCCATGATCGAAATTCTGCGTTCCCACAAATTATCAGATTTGGCCAATCGCTGAAGCGGCGTTTTGTTTTTGTCTCTTAAATAGGCTCCAACGATATGCTCCGCCGAGGCATCCACAAGGTCCCAGTTGTTTACAAATGGTGTACTCTTCAGATAAAGATCATAGATATCTTTCTTGATCGATGGCTCCCCTTTTTTGAACTTGTCAACCAGTATGAGAAGAGCCATAAGTCGTTCCTCATGGATTTTAGATCGTAGCAGGCTCTGGACATCTTTGAGAGGCAAGGCTAGATACTCTTTTACCAGTTTCCTTAAAACCGGAACCCGAACACCGATGAAAACATCGCCTTCTCCGTATTGCCCGGGGCCGGTTTTAAAAAATCTTTGACTTACAGATGCATGTTGCGCATTCCCAAGATTTTTCAACCGTTGTTGAATTTCTTTGTGTGTCATCCCAATCATGTATCGCCTGAATTCTGCATATGATAGCCTTTGATTCATGCCAAAGCCAGGTATCAACCGGTGGTGTTACCCCAATCAATCGAGGTGTTACCCTCAATTGGGGTGTTACTCCTTGGTCATGGTATTGATAAACGCATTTGCCTCGTTAATCGAAGCCTCCATGTCGCGGATTAGCGAATTGACCTCGGCTTCGACGGACACCAATTCGGTTTGGAGTGAGGCAATCGCGCGGGCGTTGAGGTTATGTTTCAAAAACAGCACCTGATCATGAAAGGCCGTCAGAACCGGATCCATCTTTTTTTCTGCTCGCTTCATGGCGCCGATCAGCTGGTCATATTGACGTTGGGTTTGCTTTAGCTTGCGAGCACTGCTGCGACGTAAACTGTCGCTTTTGTACTGCTGTAACTCAGCTTCCCATTCATCAAACAGATCTTCGGCAACGTCTTCAACGGCATCAATGCGATCTCTCACGGTTTTAGCTCTGGCCTCGCTTTTATCATATTCCGTTTTTAATTGATCATATTTATCTTCAAGATCGCCTCCGTCAAATTGCAGCACGCTGCTGAACTTGTCCAGTGCGGACTCAAATTGCTCCTTAGCTTCCTCTTGTCCATCGCGGGCGGATTCTACACGATCCACCATTAAATCGCGCTTATGATAGCCAAACTTTTCCATTGTGCCGTAATATGCAGATTCGCAGCCGAGGATAAGGAATACAAAAACAGCAATAAACATCATTTGCAGAATCGGTCGACATCGCGATTTCATCAGTATCATAAAAGCACCCCTTTTTTTATGCGGTTAACCCGAAAGCTCAAACGAACCCCCTCGGTTTTGAAGATAAGACGAATCACGAAACCACGAAATTGTAAAAACACGAAATAAAACGAATACGAAAATTCCATTTTCGTGCTTTCGCGAATAAAGATTTATATTCTCTCCCCACCCGTATGA
>JASFJP010000102.1:0-10670 GCA_050121225.1 Desulfobacterales bacterium | reverse complement strand
GAAACCTCTTTAAGGCGCTGAAGCTGGAAAGACGTGTCATGTTTATCATCTTGACCCTTATCATCCTGGTGGCTGCATTTAATATCGCCAGCAGCCTGATTATGATGGTCATGGGAAAGACCCGCGACATCGCCATCCTGAAAGCCATGGGCGCCACCAATCAGAGCATTAGAAAAATTTTTGTTTTCAACGGCATGGTCATCGGGACAATCGGAACCATATTGGGACTGTGTTTGGGACTTGTTATCTGCACGGTTTTAAAGCATTATGACATTCACGAATTAACGGGTGATATCTATTATTTTACGACGACGCTTCCCGTTAAACTAGAACTGATCAACGTAATATCCATCATTTGTGCTGCCCTGTTGATTTGCTTTTTAGCCACCCTGTATCCGGCACGTCAAGCGGCAAAGCTGGATCCGGTTGAGGCTATACGGTACGGCTAAACCCTTTAAGGGTTACCCTGTTGAATCTTAGACCAACTCAACCCGGGATAAACCGATATCACCGGGGCTTATGCGGATTACTTTTAACAATCGAGCATCGAGATAACACGTATCGAGTATCTATTACTGACTCTAAAAACACTCATTTTCAAAAATCAGACAATAAATTGTCGGTGCAACGCCATCAAGCGTCTATGGTCATGGTCAATAAACGATGCAATTTAATGATCACGAATACAGCTCTATCCGTCCAACTAGCTTAATCACCGTTCGGAATTTTAATAAAGGATTTAGCAACGGTAGCGTGCGTATTGAAGTCCTGAAAGACCTTAATTTCGATTTGCAGGCAGGCGAAACCGCGGCGATTGTCGGGGCCTCGGGAATCGGCAAGTCAACCTTGCTTCATCTGCTCGGCACGCTTGATCGACCTGACAGCGGAGAGTTGCTGTTTAAGGGCGAAGATGTCTTTTCGTATGATGATATACGGCTAGCTCAATTTCGGAACGAATCCGTGGGATTTGTTTTTCAGTTTCACCACCTACTGCCCGAATTCACAGCGCTTGAAAATGCCATGATGCCGTTGTTGATTCAAGGTAGGGAGCGGCGAAACGCGGTCACTGTCGCCGAGGAGATTCTTATCCGGGTGGGGTTAGCAGACAGATTACACTACCGGGTCGGCAAACTGTCAGGCGGCGAACAACAACGGGTGGCGTTGGCCAGAGCCCTGATATTACAGCCCGCTGTTCTGTTAGCGGACGAACCTACTGGAAATCTCGACAAAATTAATAGCGAACAGGTCCATACGCTTTTGTTGGAGTTAAATCAAGAACTCTCGATGACCCTGGTTGTGGTCACTCACAATATGGAACTTGCATCCTACATGTCTCGATCTGTGACGATTGCTGATGGAAAACTAGTAGATGTTTCCTAAGCCTTCATCGGCATTCATGCCTACACACTCGAGATATAAAAAATGGCATCAAGGGCGTGAACGATATATGCTTAGCTGGGGCGGATCTCAGTGCATAATTGCTGATATCGACAACGTCGACTGCAGATGCTTCAAACGTGTAGCAACTATCGAAGGATTTTATGATCAAACGTGTTAGCTTGATCCTAATTATATTGATGGGTTTCTATTCAGATCCTGCGCCGGCACAACAGACGGTCAGCGTTGCCATCATGCCCTTCGATATACACGCCCAGGAAGATTTGTCCTATTTAGAAAAAGAAATACCCCAGGTTGTTCAGACTCAGCTTGAGCAGGAAGGTGCCAGAGTTCTGGTTTTGGATGCATTATCGTTTCCAACCTGGAAATCCCTGGTGGGAAACTTTAAGGAGATGAGGAAAATCGGTCAACAAACCGGAGCCGGTTTCATTGTATGGGGCAGTTTGACATGGATTGGCCAAAATTACAGCCTGGATGCAAAATTGCTGGCCTCATTGACTGACGATCCGCCGCTGGTGTTCTCAGCTGAAGGAGAAGGGATTGAGAACCTGCCGGCGACCGTTAAGAAATTGGTTCAGAACCTTGCTTTGAAACTTTTCAAGCGCGAATCAGTGGTTGAGGTGCGTATCGAAGGCAACAACCGAATTGAAGAGGATGCTATCAGGCGCGTATTGAAAATTAAGCCGGGTGATATCTTTACGCCAAAAAACATCTCCGAAAATTTGAAAGCCATCTACGCAATGGGCTACTTTGATGATATTCGAGTTGAGGCACAAACGGTAACCGACGGCAAGATTATCCTCTTCCGCGTAACCGAGAAACCAACCGTTCGGGGGATTCTAGTTTCAGGTAACACCTGGGTCTATGACGATGATGAAATCAAAGAAGTGCTTACCCTCCGCAAGGGTTCTATTTTAAATATTAATACCATTCAGAATGACATGCGGCGAATTGAAGAGTTGTATGTCGAAAAAAATTTTCACAATGTAGCCGTCAGTTTTAAGGTGTTGCCGCACAAAGACAACCAGGCCGATATCGAATATGTCATCGAAGAAGGCGAAAAGCTTCAAATCAAGAATATTGAATTTGTTGGTAACAATGCCTATCCCAGCAAGAAGCTGAAAAAGGTAATGAGCACCTCCGAAAAAGGCCTTCTTTCCATTATTACCAAGTCTGGAGATCTAAACCAAGAAACGTTGACCCAGGACGCCGCGGCATTGACTGCTTTTTATCATAACAATGGATACGTTCAGGCGAAGATTGGAGATCCGGATGTAGAATTTGAAAAAGATGGAATCGTCATCACAATTAAGGTTGAGGAAGGACCACAGTTCAAGGTCGGCAAGGTGTCCTTCGGCGGCGATCTCATCATACCTGAAGAGCAGCTGCTGGGAAAAGTTAAAATTACCGAAGAGAAATTTTACAACCGTGAAGTTTTACGCGGCGATGTCCTTCGGCTGACGGATATTTATTCGGATGAAGGCTATGCATACGCCGAAATCAATCCTCGCATTGATCAGGATGAAGAAAATCAAGTCGTCGACATTATCATCGAAATCAACAAGGGTAAGCAGGTATACTTCGAAACCATTACCATCAGTGGTAACACTAAAACCCGTGACAAAGTCATCAGACGGGCTTTGAAGGTCTATGAACAGGAACTTTACAGCGGCCGCCGGTTGAAACGGAGTATTCGCAACCTGCACCGGCTTGATTTTTTTGAAGATGTAAAGGTAAATACAACTAAAGGCAGCGCGGATGACAAGATGAATCTGCGAGTCGATGTTAAAGAGAAGCGAACCGGAGCATTTAGTCTGGGTGCCGGTTACGGGAATGTGGAAAGCTTTTTTTTGACCGGCTCGATTGCGGAACGAAATCTTTTCGGGCGGGCACAAGTTTTGGCCTTTAAAACCCAGTTCGGGGCTAAAACCCAAAGATTTACGCTTAGCTTTACGGAACCCTGGCTGTTTGATATCCCCTTATCGGCCGGGGCTGATATCTATCGCTGGGGATATTCCTTCAACACCTACGACAAACTCAGTATCGGCGGAAGATTGCGGGCCGGATACCCGATAATTGATTATACCCGTGGCTATCTCAGTTATAATTATGATATCGCAGATATTAGCAATGTTAGCAATGATGCCGCCGAATCCATCAAGCGAGATGAAGGCGAAAATATCAAAAGTAGTATCGAGACACGCTTGAAATATGATTCCAGAGATAGTTTGTTTCATCCAACGAAAGGATCGCTGCAGGATTTTACGTTTGAATATGCCGGTCTCGGCGGAACGGTTGGGTTCACCAAATACATCGCTGAATCCGGCTGGTACCTGCCCATAATTTGGGAACTTATCGGCGTGCTGCACGGCAGAGCCGGCTATGTTACCGAAGCCGGGGGAAAAAATCTGCCGGACTATGAAAAATTTTATATGGTCGGTCTTAATACCTTGCGGGGATTTGAACGCGATGACTTGAGCCCCAGAGATGAAAACGGAGCCGAGATTGGCGGCAATTCATTTGTAGTGTTAAACGCCGAAATCAGATTCCCCCTGGTGAAGCAAGCCGGTGTTTATGGGGTTGTGTTTTATGACACTGGAAATATCTGGAGCGATGACGAAAAAATTGAACTGACTGACCTGCGTCAAAGTGCCGGCGGCGGCATTCGCTGGCTCTCACCCATGGGACCGATTCGAATCGAGTACGGATACATTCTTGATCCACAACCCACGGATCATGGCCCAGGAGCCTGGGAGTTTTCCATGGCCTCTGCATTTTAGCAAGAAATGGTTGCGCTGGTCTAATCGGATGCATCGCAAAAAAGGCAGCAAAATAATTTTTCGGTTACACATTCTAAGTATAGCGATAATTTAGCCAACATGTTGATATCTATTAAGATAAAAAGGGGGATACAATGCGGGCAATAACCTATGTGAGTGGTTTACTATCTATAGTGATATGTTTATCCGCCACTGCTTCTTTGGCGGCTGATGTGGCCAAAATTGGTGTGGTTGATGTGCAGAAAATTCTCGAATCTTCCAGTGCCGGCAAGATTATCCAGGGAGAACTCAAAAAGGAGAAGGATAAGATGGAGTCGGATTTGAAGCAAAAAGGCACTGAAATAGAACAACTGCGAAAGCGGCTTGAACGTGAATCCATGGTGATGAGCAAAGAGATGCGTGAAGAAAAAGAACGCGAAGCCAGAATCAAGATGAATGACTTTAAAACGCTACAAAAGAAATACCGTGGTGATTTGCAGAAACTCGAGGTTAACCTAATGAACCAGTTAAAAATAGATGTCAACGAAATCATTCAGGAAATCGGGAAAAAAGAAGGTTATCTCCTGATTATCAATAAATTTGGTGTCATGTATTCACCCAGCGCAATCGATATCACGGACAAATTGATAAAAAAGCTCAACGCCAAATCTTCAAAGAAATAATACCCGTTAAACGGAAAAACTCGTGGCATGGTGACTCGTCAATGAAGATACCCCTATCCAAAATCGCCCAATTGGTGGAAGGTGATATTATCGGTAGTTCAACTCTTATGATTCGTGGGGCTGCGCCCTTTGATATGGCTGACGATAGTCAGATCACCGTCGCCGGGGTTGCTAAATATTGGAAAGCGTTGAACGCCACTGACGCCGGGGCGATACTTGTTCCGCGAGACATTCAAAGTTCCAAGCAAATTCTCGTTCAGGTAGACAACCCAATGGTGGCCTTTGCTAAAGTGATGCAATATTTCCATCCCCCGCAGAAACCTGAAGCCGGAATCCATCCTAGCGCATCAATTGGAAACGAGGTTCAAATCGGCCAAGAGGTCTGCATTGGTCCCATGGCTGTCATCGGTCACCATGTAACCATCGGTGACCGCATCTGGCTTCATCCAGGAGTAGTTGTCGGAAACAATGTGGAAATGGGCAATGATGTCACCTTATATCCGAACGTGACGGTTGCAGCAGGCTGTAAAATCGGCAATCGTGTTGTTATTCACTCCGGTACAGTCATTGGCAGTGACGGCTTTGGGTATGCTCCGGACGGTGAGTCGTATCATAAAATTCCCCATATCGGATTTGTTCAAATCGATGATGATGTTGAAATCGGAGCCAATAATACAATCGATAGGGGCACATTCGGGAAAACATGGATTTGCCGGGGAGTAAAGACCGACAATCTCGTTCATATCGCGCATAACGTTACTGTGGGAGAAAATACAGTTCTTGTCGCGCAGGTCGGAATTTCAGGCAGCGTCTGTATTGGAAAAAATGCCATTTTGGCGGGGCAGGCAGGAATAGCAGGGCACATAACCATCGGCAACAATGCAACCATTGGTCCTCAAACCGGGGTGGGGAGGCCGGTACCTGATGGTCAAATCGTGATGTCGGGACTACCGGAAATGCAGCAGCGATTATGGCTACGTGTACAGCGGCTGATCCCTAAACTACCTGAATTTAGCAAACGCCTTTCTAGATTGGAGAAACAGTTGCAGGCCTTGGAAGAGATAAAGGATTGAATTTCAACTCATTAAAGGGGGTTACCCCAAATTGAAATTTCTCTTTTCTGAGACCAATATCTTTTTAGCGCAAATGGAGATGAGAAATGGGCACAAGTTATGATATTCAGGCAATCATGGAATTATTGCCGCACCGCTATCCCTTCTTGTTGGTGGATCGGATCATAGAAGTCATACCTGGTGATAAGATCTTTGCCCTAAAAAATGTTACGATTAATGAGCCTTTTTTTCAGGGTCACTTCCCTGATAAACCGATTATGCCAGGTGTGCTGATCATCGAAGCCATGGCCCAAGTTGGAGGCGTGCTTGCCTATGAGACGGGATCGCCTGAACAACGGGGTAAACTGATCTATTTCATGGCGATGGATAAAGTCAGATTCAGAAAACCTGTTGTTCCCGGAGATCAAATTATATTTGAGGCCCGTATATTAAAATTCCGGACTAAAGTGGCTAAAATGTCCGGAAGGGCTTTGGTTGATAATCAATTGGTCGCGGAAGCAGAGCTTATGGCTTCTTTTGGAGAGAACGCATGATACATCCGACGGCAATCGTACATCCGAAGGCTGAAATCGATACGAATGTAGAGATCGGCCCGTATTCGGTGATCGCCGCTAATGTTTCCATAGGGACTGGGACAGTAATTGGTCCCCATGTGATCATTGAACCGTATGTTACCATAGGCCCGGGGTGCCATATCTATCAGTATGCATCCGTTGGAACCCAACCACAGGCTATTAAGTTTAAAGGGGAAAAAACGTTTGTTAAAATTGGCCGTGGTACGGTCGTGAGGGAATTCGTCACCATTAATCGGGGTACGGCTTTCGGTACGGGGGTTACTGAAATTGGAGAAGAAAACTTGCTCATGGCCTATTGCCATGTTGCCCATGACTGCCAAACGGGCCGGGAGGTTATTCTGGCCAATAACGCTACCCTTGCGGGACATATTATTATCGGGAATTCGGTAACCGTCGGGGGATTGGTGGCTATCCATCAGTATGTCAGAATCGGAGACTATGCCTATGTCGGCGGGAAGTCAGGCGTGCCCAAAGATATTCCACCGTATGTAATTGCCGCCGGTGATCGGGCGCGGCTTTATGGGCTTAATCGGATCGGGCTCAAACGGTATGGATTTCCTGAAACGACTGTTGTGGCCTTGAAGAGAGTCTACCGAATTTTCTTCCGCATCGGCATAACCATAAATGAAGCCATTGAACGCGCTCAAGCGGAAGTTGATCAAATCCCGGAGGTTATTCATTTTATCAATTTTATTAAATCTTCCCAACGGGGAATCACCCGATAATCTTTCCCGCTAGAGGTTGGAAAACTTGAACCCCCTCTCATATTCACAATCGATTGTTGAAAAATATGATTGAATTCTGGCTTTTCAGTAAGCTGAAAAAAGCGATCCAATAATATTCTGGGTAACAACGCGTTGTTCATCAACTATAGGGAGTTTATATGAAAAAAATTCGTGTTGGCGTGGTGGGTGTCGGATATCTTGGAAAATATCACGCTGAGAAATATTCCCGGATGTCTCACGTTGACCTGATTGGTGTTGCGGATATCAATCGAAGCCAGGCGAATCACGTCGCTCAAACATTTGAGACCTCTGCATTCACGGATTATCGTAATTTATTCGGCCGCATTGATGCGGTCAGTATCGCGGTTCCGACGCCGGCCCATTTTGCGGTGGCATCTGATTTTTTAAAAGAGGATGTTGACGTATTGGTTGAAAAACCAATGACCACCAGCCTGGAGGAGGCGGACCAGCTGATAAAAATTGCAGACTCTAGAGGACGTATCCTGCAGGTCGGCCATTTGGAACGGTTTAATCCTGCCGTGATCGCACTCCGAGACATTGTTCGCAAACCCCTCTTTGTTGAGTCGCATCGTTTAAGTATTTTTAAAGATCGCTGCACCGACGTGAGTGTGGTCCTCGATCTAATGATTCATGACATCGATATCATATTGAATTTTGTCAAATCTGATTTAAAAAGCGTTCATGCGGCGGGTGCCCCTGTGATCTGCGAACATGCTGATATCGCCAATGCCCGACTAGAATTTGAAAACGGTTGTGTGGCCAATGTCACTGCCAGCAGAATCTCGCTTAAAAATCAGCGCAAAATCAGGCTATTTCAAAAAGATGCCTATATTTCTGTCGACTTTGCCAATCGAGGCATTACCGTCATTCGTCAAACCGAGACAGCAGGCTGTAATCTGATACCCGGTATGGATGTCAGTCAGCTTTCCTTTGCCGAGGCTGATGCGCTGGAAGGTGAACTGTCATCTTTTATTCGGGCGGTATCAACGCGAGAGCTTCCGGAAGTATCAGGGCATGTGGGTCGCAAGGCATTGGAAGTGGCGTTGATTATTATGGATCAGATTCACGTAAAGCTTAATCAATATCTTGATTGATCCGCTATGAAATCGACCACTCAACCATCCTGCGTGGCAATAATCGCTGGAGAAACATCCGGAGACTTGCATGGCGCCAAGCTTGTGGAGGCCATGCAAAAAAGGAATCCTGAATTGTTTTTCTGTGGCATGGGGGGACCTGCTCTCGCAAATTCTGGTGTGCGCATCGTTTTGGACGCCTCAGAACTGGCCGTCGTAGGAATCACAGAAGTTTTTTCCAAAATACCCAAAATCTTGAAAGGTATGGCACTCGTCAAGAAACTTCTAAAAAGCTTAAAACCCGATCTTCTCATTCTGATTGATTTTCCGGATTTTAATCTTTTTATCGCCGCAACCGCCAAAAAATTGGGTATTCCCGTACTTTATTATATCAGCCCTCAAATCTGGGCGTGGCGCGCCGGCCGCGTTAAACGGATTGCGAAACTCGTCGACCACATGGCGGTTATTCTGCCCTTTGAAGAACAATTTTACGAGAATTATCATGTACCTGTGACCTTTGTCGGTCATCCACTGCTCGATACACAATTCCCCATTCGGGATGACAACCAAAACCATCTTCCCCGGCGTCATCCGGTCATCGGGTTTATGCCGGGCTCTCGTGATAAAGAGATTGCCCGGCATCTGCCGGTCATGTTGGATACGGCCAACATTTTGAAAGAAAAAGTAAAGCATGCTAAATTTATTGTTTCCCATGCACCCTCCGTTGCGCGAAAAGATATTGACACGGTTTTAGGGGGGTACGGCAATGGGCTGGAAATCGAAGTTGTATCCGAAGGTGTCGAAAGCGTCTTTAATCGCAGTGACGTGCTCGTTGCGGCTTCTGGTACGGTGACACTTCAGGCCGCCATTCACGGCAAACCAATGGTCATTATGTATAAAGTATCACCAATGAGTTACTGGCTTGGCAGGGCATTGATTCGGGTGCGCCACATCGGGCTGGTCAATTTAGTCGCCGGCCGAGAACTGATACCGGAATTTATCCAGGGACAAGCGTCGGCAGATAACATCGCGACGACATTGGATGGGATGTTGAAAGACAGACACGAATTAAATCGGCTTAAGTCCCAGCTGCTTTCGCTTCGTGAAAAGTTGGGTGGTCCGGGCGCTGCCGAAAGGGTAGCTGAGATTGCGTTTGATTTGATGGACCGCCGGGCGGTTTGACCAAAAGGCACAAGATGCGGAGCTGAAAGACTACTCCCCGGAAAAAGACGATATGAAAAAAATAGTCCTACCAAAGCCAGCCAATCGGCATAAAGAATTGTTGCGGATGCTCAAAGGCAGTTGGTTCAAGCTCACGGTATCTGCTGTATGCTCAGCCATCGTAGCTGCAATGACGTCAGCAACTGCCTACCTCGTCAAACCGGCCGTAGAAAAAATTTTTGAGCAAAAGAACCCGCAGATGCTGTTGATGATTCCACTGGCAGTTATTGCCGTTTTTTTAATGAAAGGTTTAGCTGCCTATGGATCGGAATACCTCTTAAACCACGTCGGGCAGAGTATCATTATGCGATTGAGGAATCGTCTTTATAACCACATTCAAAATCTGCCGCTGGCGTTTTTTCAGCGGGAAAAGACCGGTGATCTCATGTCCCGCATCACCTACGATGTTAACATTATCAATTCCATGTTTACATCTGCCCTTACCGGGTTTATCAGAGACAGCTTTACCATTATCGGCCTAATCACTGTGACCTTCTTTCTTATTCCTAAATTAGCTATTTATTCGTTTGTCATATTGCCGATTGCCGCCATCCCCATTTTTCATTTCGGTCGAAGAGTTCGGCGGGTGCGATCCGGAGCGCAAGCGGCGATCGGCGATATGACAGCTTTTTTGCATGAGACGATTGCCGGCAATAAAATCGTAAAAGCCTTCAGCATGGAGGATCATGAAAAAAAGCGTTTTAGTGGAAGATCCCGTAATATTTTCAGATTAGAACTGAAGGAAGCTAAGGTTAAAGCCCTGTCATCGCCTTTAATGGAATTTTTAGGCGGAATCGGCATTGCCTTTATTATTTGGTATGGTGGAAAACACGTCATTGCCGGGACATATTCGTTTGGCACATTTATGTCCTTTTTAACCGCAGTTGGGTTCCTGTATGAGCCTCTAAAAAAATTGAGCAAGTTAAACAATGCCATTCAGCGCGGGCTGGCGGCAGTGGATCGTATCTTTGATATACTGGAGCAAAAAACAGACATCATTGAAGCTGATGCACCGGTTCATATCCAATCGAAATCGCATCGGATATCTTTCAATCATGTGTCGTTTAAATATGACAAGGAGCTGGTGCTGCGCGATATCGCTCTTAACGTTAAGGCCGGTGAGATTGTGGCATTGGTTGGTG
>JASFJP010000101.1:0-10712 GCA_050121225.1 Desulfobacterales bacterium | reverse complement strand
TTACTCTTGCTTTAAACTCCCCCTCTTTGAACAACAGCCACTTGAGCCATTGTAAACCAAATTCCAACAACGCAATTTCATCATTTTTAATCTTTTTTTGTGTCGCATCGTCTACATCATAGCGCTCCAAAAAAGAGCTTTCAAAAACAAACTCACGAAACTTGTCGATGTTGTAACTTGCCAAAAAAAACATCTTTTTGGTCTGTTCTGTCAGTTGCATGTTCGGCGGAAACGACCGCTTCCTTACCACCAAATCCGTCCACTCGGCGTTGATTTTATCATGAATATCGACGCCCTGATCTTTACGCCAAGCACGAACCGTCCATAACTTGTCTTCCTTAAAGCCGAGGCAGTGGGGCTCATGCACAAAAAAATAAAATTCTTCATCATCCGCCTCTTATTTGTGACTCAGGGAGGCGACACCGAGAGGATAATAGCGGCAGGTGGTGGGACGATCTTCATAAATAAGACATCCATCTTCTCTGACGAAGGGGCACACTTTGCTGTCCGCGTCCGATTTTTCTTCTTCCAAAAATTTTAAGGTCACAACCGGCAATCCTGTTTTTTCCAGCATTTGCGGTTCGGTATAAAGGCTGAGAAACTTCTCCGATGATAGGCCCAGCCGATTCTTAAGCTGAATAATGTCATAGGGTGTAAGGAGAATATTAATATCTCGACAGCACTGGGTAAAACATTCCACACCGGGGTGGCATTTAAACTTAAACGCGCTGTCAGGTCCGAGCTTGACCGGTTCTACATTGGCCATTCTGTCAGTATTACTCATTGGATTTTCCTTTCTTGAGATGAAAATGCAAAGGAGCTAATCTTTATCACAAAAACACAACACAAAGAAACCAAGAATTTGTGCCGCATTGTCGTCTGGAACTGTCATAATCGATAAACTTTATCGAGTTGCGTAACTTATTTCTTGATTTATCGAGAAAATATACTATATCGAAGTAATAAAATCTAATAATTCTCAAATCCTATATGGGTGTTTTTCTCAAAAGGCCTATCTTGATGATGGTACCGAAATATAGGGTTTCCAAAGGAGGGAACAATGGAAATTACCGTTACGCGCGCCGAAACACTTAAACCAAAACCGGATCAAACCAAGCTGGGTTTCGGTACAATTTTCACCGACTACATGTTTAACATGGATTACAGCCCGGATAGAGGCTGGCATGCACCACGGATTGAGCCCTATGCGCCGCTTAGCTTGGATCCGGCCACCATGTTTTTGCACTATGCCCAGGGTGTCTTTGAAGGACTTAAGGCCTACCGAACCGGATCCGGTGACCTCCAGCTTTTCCGGCCTCAGGAAAATATGAAACGTTTAAATCGTTCATGCCGACGGCTATGTATACCAAAATTCGACGAAACCTTTGCCCTGGATGCCATGAAACAGCTGATTGGCATGGAACAAGAATGGGTTCCCGGCCAGCCGGAAACATCGCTTTATATACGACCGACGATTATTGCAACGGATCCGTTTTTAGGAGTACGCGCCTCGCATACATTCCGTTTTTTTATTATCCTTTCGCCGGTGGGTGCCTATTATCCAGAGGGGTTTAATCCGGTAAAAATTTGGGTGACCCGGGAATATGTGCGGGCCGTAAGGGGCGGCGTTGGTGAATCCAAGACACCGGGAAATTATGCTGCCAGTCTGTTGGCAGGCGAAGAAGCCCACGAGGCCGGATATACTCAGGTATTGTGGTTGGATGGGGTCGAGCAAAAATATCTCGAAGAAGTTGGATCCATGAATATCTTTTTCGTCATCGATGATGAAATCATAACGCCTGAATTGAACGGCAGCATCCTGCCCGGTATTACCCGCATGTCGGTCATAGAACTGGCCAAGCACTGGAATGAAAAGGTGTCTGAAAGGAAAATCAGCATCGATGAATTAATCGACGCCCACGCTGCCGGAAGGCTCAAGGAAGTGTTTGGTGCCGGTACAGCCGCCGTCATATCCCCGGTCGGCCAGATTAAATATGGCGATGAGGTGATTACCATTAACGACAACCAAACCGGTCCTGTGGCAAAAAAATACTACCAGGCAATCACAGACATTCAATACGGCAAAGCGGATGATCCGATGGGGTGGGTGGTGCCGGTGATTTGATTTTGGAGTTTGGATTGCGCAACGCGGATTGAAATATTATAAGGCCGGGTGCGTGATATCAGATATTTGTCGCACCAAATTACCTGCACTTAGCTCTAAGCTTCATGCTCTCTGCACGATTATATCTTGAAGCGAATATCGAGCATCCAAATTGATCCACAAGTAAACAAAAACCAGTAACCAGCCAATAATAAAATGAATCAATCCGAGGAGAAGGACAAACTTACAGCGTTTATTTCCAAAATGGAAAATGAAGGGCTTCCACCTCTGGTAATCGATACCTTTACCTATTATTTCCATAGGGTGATAAAAGGTGAGACCGGCCTCTTGTATGACAGAGACATCAAACCGGTGGTGCCGGACGAAATTGAAGATTTCTTTAACTTATCGGACTGCATCAAAAGCGGCGTCAAAGCCTACGATCAAACGGTTCGAATCGTATTAAACGGCGGTTTAGGTACCAGCATGGGTCTTACCGGTGCAAAATCGCTGATCAAAATCAAGGCCGGCAAATCTTTTTTGGAAATACTTATTCGTCAGGCGCAAAACAGTAAGATTAAACTGGCATTGATGAACAGTTTTAATACACACGATGATACACTCGCTGCCATCTCCCGTCTAAAACTCTCCACCGATCCAATCACCTTTTTACAGCACAAATTCCCTAAGATTTTGCAGAAAGATTTATCTCCGGCTTATTGGATTGAAAATCCGAGATTGGAATGGAATCCACCCGGACATGGTGATGTCTACACAGCTCTTTTAACTTCCGGTATGCTTGACAAGCTTCTTGAAGATGGAATTATTTATGCATTCATTTCCAATTCGGACAACCTTGGCGCCCGGTTGGACGAATCACTGCTCGGCTATTTTGTTACCCACCAGTATCCTTTTATGATGGAAGTTGCGGAAAAAACTCCCGCAGATATAAAAGGCGGTCATCTGGCCCGCCACCGTAACGGACGTTTAATTCTGCGAGAAGCAGCACAATGCCCTAAAAACGAATTGGATGCTTTTCAGGATATTCGTCGCTACCGGTATTTCAATACCAATAATATCTGGATCAATTTGAAAGCCTTAAAACGGCTTTTCGACAAACAAAAAATGATCACCCTGCCACTGATTCTCAATCCCAAAACCCTAGATCCAAGAAATGAGAACAGTCCACGAGTATATCAAATTGAATCCGCAATGGGTGCCGCCATCTCCTTGTTTGAGGGAGCGAGCGCCGTCAAAGTTCCTAGAGCCCGATTTTATCCCGTGAAAACCTGCAATGATCTTCTAATCGTTCGCTCAAACTGTTTTGTGTATTCTAAAGATGAAACCCTACAGATCAACCCACAAAAAAAAGTGCATAAGAACCAAGACACAATAAAAGTAGCGCTGGATTCGAAATATTACAGTAAAATTGACGATCTGGATGAAAGGTTTGCCAATGGGGTTCCTTCCCTGGTGGATTGTGACTCTCTGACGATTGAAGGTGATGTAAAATTCGAGAAGGATGTCATCATCAATGGATCGGTGGCAATAAAAAACACTCAACAAACCCAGGCAGTTGTTAAAGAGGGGACCATCATTGATGAGGATCTGGTTTTTTGAAGCGTCTCTACGGTTTTCCCCTATCCTCCATACTCCACGATTCCAACCTGAAGTGATTTGTGTCTTTGGAAAAGTCCTTAACTCTAAAGCCGACGATCAAGTGCCGACCTTGATTGGACGATTGCACGAGAGTAGTTATTCGTTTATTGATTTCTCAATTTAGTCACATAGGAGATGGTAACCTTTTCTTTAAAACCAGGAGCAATTTTCAACGACGCGGGATAAAGCGCTAGATTGGCTGTAATGGTTCCTTCCAATTCCAAATTATCTAAGGGGACTTTCACAGTGTAAACCGTCGACATGTTTTCCAGCATCCGTTTTCCGCCGATGACCTGAACACGTTCAGGTTCAACAATGGCCTCCGCGAGTATAAAGTGATCCGGCAAATGTCCCACCCAATCTACCTGCACCGGTAATTCTTTGGTCATCAGAACATCCAGATCGACATCAACTACTGACGGTGTCACACCTTTCAAAATGACACCGGGGGGCAAAGAGATGTTTTCACTGGTAATGGTGAACGTGTTTGGCCCAACTTTGGATTCGCTTAAATCCAGACGCACCTGCACCTGATCGGGCTTCATGGACTTAATCAGCGCTCCGGATCCCCCCAATTCAAGGCTAACCGTGTTCACGGAAGTTTTGACAATTTCCATTGTCGGATTCCGATTGGTGTACTCAACAGGTATATCAAAAGCGACTAAAGTATCCACCCCCCTGGAAACACTAAACCATACGCTAGTAATAAAGATGATTGAAAAAACAGCGGCTGCAGCAACTTTGAATTGTTCTTGCCTGCGTTCGCGACCTTTTTTGGAGGCGACCCCCATATGTTCTTGAAGGATTTGCTCAAGCTTGCGCTTTTGCTTTACAGCTTTCAACCCGGAATCTTTGGCTACGACGATATCGCCTCTTTCTTCGGAAACGGCGATGACAAGGGCATCGGATTCTTCCGCTAACCCTAATGCCGCTCTATGGCGCGTGCCATAATTGGAGGGAAGATCGTCACGACGTGAAAGAGGAAGAATCGTACCGACTTCAGTAATCTGATTTCCCTGAATAATCGCAGCTCCGTCATGAGCCGGATTGCCCGGCCAAAAGATGCTCTCAATCATCTCTCTGGAAATCTCGCCTTTCCAGCGAATGCCTCTTTGGATAATCTCTTCCAAGTCTTCTTTGCCCGGGATTACAATCAGGGCACCACACTTTCTATCAGCCATTTCATGAACACTCTGGACAACGGTTTCGATAGCCGTAATGACGGTTTTAGAGGAAACCCCCCAAAAAATAGACTTTAAATTTCGAGCCTGCAGAACCGTTCGGATTTCGGTACGGAATATCACGATAATAATGAAGGCTGCTAACGCGACAATTCCCTGAATCACCCAACTGGTTACGATCAATCCCAGTGATACGGCGATTTGCTGGAGAAACCATAGGATCGTAATGCCGATCAGGACTCTGAAGACATTGGTTCCTCTGAATAGGACATAGAATCGAAAGAGAACATAACTGACTAAAGCGATGTCGACAATGTCCTGCCATCTCAAGCTGGATATCAGGTAAACTATCTTATCCATTGAGTATCAATCCGTAATGCTGAATCTCAACACTTTAAAAATCCGACCTTCCGAATCGGTGATTTCCACCCGCCAAGGGCCGATGTCTTCGGCACGAAATTGAATGCTGCTGTAGGTCGACCAGCGGGGAGGGTTAATGATCAACTTTATCTTGGCGCTGGATCGATCTCGGTGAAACCAATGATGATAGATAACAGCTTTTTCGGCTACAGCATCAAATAAAGTAAAGCAAACCGCTTTTCTTCTCTCGATTGAAAAAACTGTCGTGGGGTTTTGCGGTGTGCTTCCTTCGATATCTTCGCAAATGACCGCATGTAATAAGGTAATGCTATCGATGGACCCCTTTAAATCTCTCTCCTCGTCAATTTGTGATGAGGCAGAAAACGGCAGTAACACACAAATAATGAAAATAAAAAATAGCCTTTGAAATGCGTGATGTCTCATAGATTCCTACCTATTTTTTTATAGATATCTTATACTTATATTGATGTCTTTTTTCAAGAAAAAATACAAAAGCTTTTGCAAATTTTCATCATTTTTGTCATCATTCTGCTTATGGATAAAAGCTATCAAATTGTTCAAAATCCGGCACCTGGAAAACATGTTGTAAAATTTTGCGGAGACACGGCTGTTTTCAGCCTTTCCCTGTCCCATCCGAAAAATGGAACAGCCTGGGTGCGCACGAATATCGGACAGGCAAAAACGATTCGACGAGAAATCATCCGAGAAGTTGAACACCAAGAAACACCTCTTGGTAAAGCCTGGTTTGATATCCCCATGAAACGGATGGACGATCTGTTATTTCAGATAACCTTGCCACTATGTGAAGTCGGTCATTTCGAAGCCAAGTGCTTTTTTCTAAAAGAAAACGAAGTGATACCCATCTGGCCCCCGGGACCCAATACCGTGATAAATGTAGATTTGGCCGACGCTTGCTGTGCAAACATAATTTATAACGCCTTTGTGCGCCAATTTGGGCCCAACAAAAAGGTCACCGCCGCACTATCAGCCGCCGATGAGCAATATGTTCGTTCTTTAGACAATCTGGGCTACAGTGTTATACCGCCATCGGGTACCTTTCGAGATCTGATAAAGGAGTTGGATTTCATTATCGGTGAGTTAGGATGTCGAATTTTAATGTTACTGCCGATTCATCCTACCCCCACAACCTATGGTCCCATGGGTAGATTTGGAAGTCCGTATGCAGCCCTGAGTTTTACGAATGTCGATCCGGCACTGGCAGAGTTTGACCCTCACGCAACCCCTCTGGAGCAATTCATCGAGCTGATCGATGCAGTCCATCAACGCAATGCAAAAATTATGATTGATATCGCAATCAACCATACGGGCTGGGCAGCCAGCCTCCACGAAACCCACCCCCAATGGTTAGTGCGCGGACCGCAAGGCAAAATTGAGGTGCCCGGGGCGTGGGGTGTTCGCTGGGAAGATCTAACAAAACTGGACTACAGCCACCATGATCTCTGGCAGTACATGGCGAATGTTTTTCTGACCTGGTGCAACCGGGGAGTCGATGGTTTTCGATGCGATGCCGGATACATGATTCCAGTCTCGGCCTGGAAATACATGATAGCCAAGGTGCGCGATCAATACCCGAATACCGTATTTTTACTGGAGGGCCTGGGAGGAAAAATTTCGGTAACTCGGGAGCTTTTAAATTCAGCCAATTTAAACTGGGCCTATTCGGAACTCTTTCAAAACTATGATCGCGGGCAAATCGAGCATTATTTGCCGGAAGCTATCGAAATTTCAAACGATGAGGGTTTGACAGTTCATTTCGCTGAAACCCATGACAATCCGCGTTTGGCCGCCCGTTCGACGGTTTATGCCCACATGCGCACAGCATTATGCGCCCTAACCTCCCCCATGGGCGCCTTCGGGTTTGCCAACGGTGTCGAGTGGTATGCGACCGAAAAAATAAACGTTCACGATTCTCCATCGCTAAACTGGGGCGCCGCAATCAATCAGGTCGAACATATAACGCGTTTAAATCAATTATTGAAGGACCATCCGGCATTTCACAAAGATACAGATTTGATCATGGTGCAGCAAAATGGTGGAAACCATATCTGTTTGTTGCGCCACCATAAGCCTTCAGATAAAAAATTGCTGGTTCTCGCTAATCTTGATGACAAAAATCAAACTTCGGCATGCTGGAACCGAGCACGATCGAAAGTGAGCGGCCCCAATTTTATCGACTTGTTAACCGATAACGCGATTACGGTGTCCGAATCGGAAGGACTGTGTCGTTATCTTTTAGATCCCGGTCAGGTTTTGTGTCTCACGGAGGATGAACTAGATTTGGAACTGATTCAAAAATCTAACGCGGCACGTTACAAACTCCCTCGGCAAGCGCAAGTTCAGCGTCTGCAAGCCAAAGCCTTCGAAGTACTCAGCTATTACCGCGGTATAGGTGATTTAGGCGATGTAGATCCGGAGCAGGCTGCACGATCGTTAAGTAAGGATCCGTTAAATTTTTGCAAAAATTTAAATCCAATTAGTCAGGAACCGCGGGTTGTAACCTGGCGGTGGCCCCGCGATTTAAAGCGCGAAGTAATGCTACCCCCGGAACACTTTCTAATGATCCACGCCGAGTGCCCGTTTCGAGCCTGTGTATTAAATGGAAATCAAACGCTTGCTTGTGAAGAAAGTCTGAAAAATGACGGCGGTTCCTATTTTGCGCTGGTTGCACCCTCTCATCGGCCGCAGCGCGCCCAATCATACACCCTCAAGCTCTCGGTTTACTCCCCTGAAGGCTGGAAGCATAAGCAAGCGCCTCTGCTGGTGCTGCCGCGGCCTGACCAGATTAACATAAAAACAATATTAAACCGACCCGAATTAGTGAAGGAGCATTTCGTCTTTCTGGATACCAACGGACGCGGCGGCATGGTACGAATCCCGGTTTCCTGGGGTATGTTGACCAGTCGTTACGACGGTCTGTTGGCAGCCAACCTCAGTTCAGAATTTCCGGAAGATCGCTGGATCATGTTCGCTCGCTGTCGGGCCTGGCTGGTATTTCAAGGATATTCCCAGGAGCTCAATACGAATTGTTTGGAAGCATTCGGGTTGGATGCTGAATCCGGCGGATACTGGCGGTATCATATACCTTCAGGCCAGGGTGAACATGTATTGTTGACACTTGGTTTGAAAATGACAGACGAAGAGAATGCCGTTCAATTGACATTTTATCGCCATCGCGCAGAAAGCTCCGGCAATCGCCTAGACGACCAAAAGCCGGTTCAACTCATTTTGCGACCGGATATTGAAAATCGCAGCTTTCATGAGACAACCAAGGCCTACATGGGACCGGAATATCATTGGCATCACAAGATAACTCAAAGTAAAAAAGGATTTTATTTCTCACCCGATACGGACCATCACCTTCAGATACAGCTTTCCGATGGAAATTTCATCTGGGAGCCAGAGTGGCATTATATGGTTCACCGAGCTATTGATGCCGAGCGTGGGTTGGACCCGGATTCGGATTTGTTCAGCCCCGGATACTTTTCTGTCGATTTGAAAGGAAATCAACAAGCCACGCTCTTCGCATCAATTTCAAAAACACCAAAAATAAAAACATTGACCTCGCGCTCTATTAATCCCCAACCCAATGGACCGTTCGAAAGCGATACCGAGATCGATCACAGACCCGTGGATCTTTTAAACCGTTCTCTAAACGCATTTGTTGCTCGGCGGGGTGAGCTAAAGACGGTGATCGCTGGATATCCCTGGTTTTTGGATTGGGGTCGGGATTCACTGATTTTTGTACGCGGATTGATTGCAAACCAAAAGTTAAAAAATGCCCGGGCAGTTATAAACCTGTTTGGGCAATTTGAGGAGCACGGGACTCTTCCAAACATGATACGAGGAAATAATGCCGGCAACCGGGACACATCAGATGCCCCACTATGGTTCGTGCTGGCTTGCAAGGAACTCATACGTGCTGAAAACAACGACGATTTTCTAAATACGGACTGCGGTGGACGAACGATTCGACAAATACTCCTGTCCGTTGGGCAAAACTATATAGCCGGTACTCCCAATGGCATCCGCATGGATCCGCAAAGCGGCCTGATTTTCAGTCCGGATCATTTTACCTGGATGGACACAAACCATCCAACCGGAACACCCAGGCGGGGTTATCCGGTTGAAATTCAGGCGTTGTGGTACACAGCGCTGCGCTTTTTTGAGACGGTCGATACCAATGAAAATCATTTAAATTGGCGGCTCTTGTCCCAAAGGGTGCAAGCCTCCATTCAGAAACTATTTTGGCAAGAGAACCTCGGATGTTTATCAGATTGTTTGCATGCGATTTCAGGGCAACCGGCTTCAGATGCGATACCAGACGATGCATTGCGGCCAAACCAGCTTCTCGCAATCACCCTGGGAGTCGTCAGTGATGGCTCTGTTTGCCGCAAAATTCTTGAGGCCTGCGAAGAGCTTCTAGTGCCGGGGGCTATTCGCAGTCTCGCGGATCGACCTGTGCGACATCCCATCGAAATTATCCACCGAGAAACTATTATCAATGACCCACACCAGCCCTATTATGGGAATTATCGTGGTGATGAAGACACCCAGCGCAAACCCGCGTATCACAATGGAACGGCATGGACCTGGCTGTTTCCCGCTTATTGTGAAGCATGGGCCCTAACTTACGGCGAAGAAAGTAAAGAAACTGCTTTGGCCTGGTTAACTAGTGGGGCCTATCTTCTTGAAAAAGGCTGTCTGGGGCACATCCCGGAAGTCATGGATGGTGATTTCCCTCACAATCCGCGTGGCTGCGATGCTCAAGCCTGGGGGGCAAGTGAATTGCTTCGGGTATGGTGTCAGCTCACTTCTAAGCGCTGACTTTTTTTGAGCGGGGATTGTTTCCGAAATTTTTCTAGTTTTTCAGCGTCAATTGATTTGTTGATTTTTTGGAAATTAGCCTATATCTTTTTAGTTTGAATTTGCTCTGATCGCCGGTACAAAATCGAGGATTGAGGAATAGAAATCTATGAAAAACTTTCAAACATATCAAGTATTTCCCAACATACCCATAAATCTTGAATTCTTAGAAGATCTCTCCCGTAACATGTGGTGGTGCTGGAAAAAAGATGCCATTGAACTTTTTAGGCGCATCGACCCCACCCTATGGGTGGAATGCGGACGCAATCCCATCGCTTTTTTGGCAAGAATTCCCCAAGACCGCTTCGAACAGCTTGCCGGAGATGAGGGATACCTGGCTCATCTTGAACGGGTTAGACAGGATTTTCAAAATCGGGTTCTTAATCCCGTGGATTTTGATGAATCCGACTTAAAGCCGACCGAGACAATCGCCTATTTTTCGATGGAGTTTGGTATCCATGAGAGTTTGCCTCTCTTTGCCGGAGGCCTCGGTATTTTATCCG
>JASFJP010000100.1:0-10747 GCA_050121225.1 Desulfobacterales bacterium | reverse complement strand
ATTTGCAAACGGATGCAGACTATTGCTCAAATATCTGTTGCATGGTGGCCATTAAAGAAGCTGTCCTGGCCAAAGAAAAAATCCACAAGGATTTGCAAACGACGATTTTTTATATGGATATGCGAACCTTTGGCAAAACCTTTCAGCGCTACCGGGAACAAGCCGAAAGCTTTCATGGTGTGAGATTCGAAAGGGGTCGGATCCACTCCATCATACAGGATGCAGAAAGCGGCGATATGATTGTCCGCAGTGTGGACATTTACGGAAAATTCGTTGAAGCCCAATTTGACATGGTGGTGCTCACCGTCGGCCAGCGTCCGGCCGAGGGCACTCCTGAATTGGCCGAAATGTTGGGACTGGAGCTGAACCCATGGGGATTTGGAAACACCACCCCCTTTTCCCTGACGCGAACCAGTCGCAGCGGGATTTTGCTGGGCGGTTCTTTCGCGGGTCTTAAAGACATCAGTGACTCGGTGGCTCAGGCCTCGGCAGCCGCCTTAGCGGCATCCCAGGTAATTCATTCCAGCGGAGGCAGTCTGGCGTTGGAGCCGCAACCGGCCCCACCCATAACCGGTGCGGCACGTGAAATCCCCAGAATTCTAGCGGTCGTATGTACCTGCGGAGGCAAACTTTCAGAATTTGTCGACGCATCAGAAATTGTTCAACGACTTAAAACCAACCCTGTGGTGAAACAAGTTGAATTCCTGGAACACACCTGTACGTCCGTCGGGTGGGAGCAACTGGTGGAACTGGTGGAGACAAACAAACCGAATCGGCTCCTGATTGGCGTTTGCCTACCCTATGTCTATCAACGCAAACTCCAGGAACTTGGCCGGAAGGTGGGTGTAGATCCTGCCCTGGTGGAAGTGGTTGATGTGAGTGTGGAATTCGGAATACGGCCTGCGACGAGCCCTTCGGCCGTGAGTTCACGGTCGAACGGTTCAGCCAAGTCGAATGGGGAATTAAAGGATAAGCAACTACTATTAGGCAATGTGCTTTCCGCTTTAGAGACGGGGGTTGCTAAATTGAAGTGGGTTGGACCGGAGCCTGTTTCCACCATTCCGATCATTCAAAAAGCGTTGGTTATCGGTGGTGGGGTAGCCGGCATGACAGCCGCTCTGGCGATTGCCGATCACGGATTTCAGGTGGATCTTATAGAACAGGCTGAACAGTTGGGAGGAAATCTCAACTGGTTACAGCGCACCTTGGATGGGCACTCAATCCAGACACTAATGGAGGACACCCGTCTCCGGGTTGAAAGGCATCCCAAGATTGATGTTCATGTCCAGTCACAGGTTATCAGTTCCATTGGCCAGGTGGGACGTTTTTTGACCACCTTGGAGGGTTCGCAACATTCCGTACAAACCTTGGAGCATGGTGTGACTATTTTGGCCACCGGCGGGAGGGAGGCGGTTACCTCCGCTTATGGATACGGCACAAATCCATCTGTTATCACCCAGAAAGAATTGGAACAAAAACTGGCTGCCGGCAAGATCGATCCAGAGCAATTAGGTTCGGTGGTGATGATTCAATGTGTGGACTCCCGCGAGGAGCCGCGCAATTATTGCAGTCGGGTGTGTTGTGCCAATTCGCTAAAACAGGCCCTTGATCTCAAGAAAAAAAATCCTGAGCTTGCAGTATACATTCTTTATCGGGACATAATGGCCTACGGATTTACCGAGGCTTATTACACCCTGGCCCGCAAAGCCGGTGTGATCTTTATCCAGTATCAGGTTGATAAAAAACCCCGGGTCCAATGCGACCCGGAAAGCCTGGAGGTGGCGGTTTTTGAGCCGATCCTCGGTCGGCCGCTTCAGATTAAGGCTGATCTTGTGGTGTTAGCCACGGGCGTTATCCCGAATCTGCCCCGGGATCTGGCCCAAACCTTCGGTGCGGTGGTTGATCAGGACGGCTTTTTCCAGGAGGCCGATTCCAAGTGGCGTCCGGTTGACTCATTGAAAGAGGGCATTTTTGCCTGCGGTTTGGCCCATTCTCCCCGTAACATTCCGGAAGCGATCGCCACCGCAGAGGCCGCTGCCACAAGAGCCTTGAGAATACTTTCCCGCGAACGCCTGCAGTCAGGAAAAGTGGTGGCCACCGTCCACCACAGTATCTGCAGCTTATGTGAGCGATGCATTGATGCGTGTCCATACGGCGCACGCTCACTGGATGTTGATCATAAAAACGTGCTGGTAAATCCTGTAATGTGCCAGGGGTGCGGGTCCTGTGCGGCAGTCTGTCCCAACAGTGCATCAGTTCTGGAGGGTTTTCAGGAACAGCAAATGTTTGAAGTGATTGATGCCGCCATTGGATGAACGTGGCTAATGATTTGCGGTTTGATTAAAATTTGAAAAATGTTCAATCTAATTAAAAATGTTCGGCACCGGCTGGCTTCCAAACTCATTTTAACGGTGGGCATGACTCTGCTTATCACCATATCCACTTGGGCCTATTTCAATACGAATTATCAGGAAAAAAAGCTCATGGAAAATATTGTCGCCGGCACGGATCGTTTAACCAATACCATTAGACTCGGCACTCATTATGCCATGATGCTGAACTCCCGGGATGATATCAACCAGATCATCAACAATATCGGCAGACAGCAAGAGATCGAAACCATCCGTATTTATAACAAGGAGGGGGAAATCAAATATTCCAACCGAACAACAGAAGTTGATACAACCACCAATATAAAAGATGAAGCTTGCTATATTTGTCACCGCACGGAACCACCGCTGGCTGCGCTCGGCCTGGAGGAAAGAACTCGTATATTTAAGTCTTCCAAAGGCTATCGCTTACTTGGAATTATCAGCCCTATTTGCAATGAGCCGGGGTGTTCAACCGATGCGTGCCATATTCATCCGCAAGGCAAGAAAATTCTTGGTGCACTTGATGTTGTGGTCTCTCTGGAAGATACCGATAAAGAAATCCAATTAGCAGAGAAAGGCGCCATCGGCTTAGCCGGTATCATTTTTATAGTAACATCTGCCATTATTTTTCTTTTCCAATTACGGTTTGTTAATCAACCTATTCGAAACTTAATTGAAGGAACGCGCCGCATTGCAAATGGAATATATCCCAGTAATGTGGCAGTTGAGCAGGACGATGAGATGAGGCAACTGGCAGTCGCTATCAACCAAATGAGTGAAAAAATCGCCGAGAAACAAGCGGAGCTAAATGAACAGAGGAATGAATATCAGACTCTCTTTGAGCGCGTGCCGTGTCTCATTACCGTTCAAGACAGGAGGTATAAGTTATTAAGGTACAATCGGGATTTTGCTGAACGATTTGATCCTCAAACCGATGACTATTGCTATCGTGCCTACAAAGGGCGCGATCAAAAATGTGTCAACTGCCCGGTAGAGCGAACTTTTGAAGATGGACGACCCCATTCCGGCGAGGAGACCGGATGCAACAAAGACGGAACCCCGGTTCATTGGATTCTCAGAACATCTCCTATTAAAAATGCTAAGGGTGATATCATCGCAGCCATGGAGATGAGTTTGGATATTACCGAAAGGAAGCAGCTGGAGAAAAAACTAGAAAAATCTGAAAAGAAATATTATGAAATCTTCAATAATATTCCGAATCCGGTGTTTGTCCTGGATATGGATACGCTTGACATTATCGACTGCAACGACAGTGTTAAAGCCGTCTATGGCTATAACAAAGATGAAATCATCAATACATCGTTCTTAGACCTGTTTTTAAAAGAGGAAAAAGCTCGATATGCAACCAAAATAAAAACGCAGGCAGAGATAACTCAAGCGAAACAATTAAACAAAGAAGGATCGCCTTTGTTTGTGAATATACGCATCTCACCAGCAGAATATCCGGGTAAAAAAGTTCTTTTGGTAACTACCAGTGATATTACCAAAAGGTTAGAAACAGAACAGCAGTTGATCCAAGCCAGCAAAATGGCAACCCTGGGAGAGATGGCCACCGGCATTGCCCATGAACTCAACCAACCCCTCTCGGTTATCAAGACCTCCAGCAGTTTTTTTATCCGAAAGATAGATAGAAATCAAGCGATTGATGAAGAAGTTCTTTTTAATGTACTTCATAAAGTAGATAGCAATGTTGATCGGGCTGCCCGGATCATAAATCATATGCGGCAGTTTGCCCGCAAATCCGATCTGGATCTAGTAAAAGTTCAGATCAATGACGTGTTGCACAATGCGTTTGAAATTTTCAGCCAGCAGTTGAAATTGAAGGGTATTGACGTGATCTGGGACATCCAAAAACAACTGCCCAAAATTATGGCGGATCCCGGCCGATTGGAACAGGTTTTTATCAACCTTCTGATCAACGCTAGAGATGCAATCGAAGAACGCTGGGGGCCACAGCAGATCACAGGAGTAGATAAGAAAATCATCCTCAAAACCAGATGCGAAGGCCACACGATCATATGTAAAGTCTGTGATACAGGCATTGGCATTGAGCCAGCGATGGCCAACAAAATTTTTGAACCTTTTTTCACAACCAAAGAAGTCGGTAAGGGCACAGGTCTGGGTCTTTCCATTAGCTATGGGATCGTCAAAGACTGCGGCGGAACGATTCGGGTGACTCCCCATCAGCCCGAGGGTGTGTGTTTTGTTCTGACCTTTCCTGTGCCTGAAAAAAATCATGGAAAAAACAATACTGCTCGTTGATGATGAGCCCGATATTCGGGATGTTCTCAGTTTATCTCTATCCGATATGGGTTATCGCGTGTATGAAGCCGAAAATGGAAATCAGGCCCTGCGCATCTTCAGAGATGTGCAGCCCTCGATGGTGATGACCGACATTAAGATGCCCGGAATGGATGGTATCAAGCTACTGCAAAAAGTTAAAAACCTAAATCCTGAAACCGAGGTTATCATGATTACCGGTCATGGTGACATGGATCTGGCCATCCGCAGCTTAAAATATGAAGCAACGGACTTCATTATCAAACCCATCAATGTAGATGTCTTGGAAATTGCTCTGCAGCGAGCCGAGGAGAGAATCCTAACCCGTGAAAAACTGAGAGAATATACCGAAAGCCTTGAAAGGCTGGTCAGAGAAAAGACCGAACTCCAAAGTCACCTGTCTTCCTTAGGTTTAATGATTGGCTCCATATCACACGGGCTCAAAGGATTGCTAACCGGCTTAGACGGCGGCATGTATTTGTTGGACTCCGGTTTTGCAAAAAAAGATCAGCAGCGGATCACAGAAGGCTGGGAAGTTACAAAATCAATGGTGGAACGTATTCGAAAGATGACTACGGATATACTCTTTTATGCCAAAGAAAGAGACTTAAAATGGGAACGGGTTGATGCTCTGACCTTCGCCAACGAGGTAGCTAAGGTTGTTGCGCCGAAAATGAAAGACCGAGATATTGCATTTTTGAAGAATTTCGATTCAGCAATCGGTCATTTTGAAATTGATACAGGGCATATCCACTCGGCGCTGATGAATATTCTCGAAAATGCACTGGATGCCTGTGCCCGGGACAAATCAAAAAAATCACACAAAGTCACTTTTGGAGTCAGACAGCAAAGGGAACATATCTTATTTGAGATATTTGACGATGGCATCGGAATGGATACTGAGACCCAAGATAAATTGTTTACTCCATTTTTTTCTTCAAAGGGTGATAAGGGAACTGGCCTCGGGCTCTTTATATCCAACAAATTTATCGAACAACATGGTGGTAAAATAAATGTGAAATCCACTCCGGGTAAAGGTACCCGTTTTCAAATAGAAATCCCAAGGTTGAAACAATCTTCAGTTAAGCGACAGGCAATTGCAGATGGAGACCCGAAAAATAAAACTCCGATGAACAAAAAGGAGGAATAATGAAAACCTTTGATGATTTGATTCAAGAAGTATTAAAGCCAGGGCTGTGTCATCACTGCGGTGCTTGTGTCGCCTTTTGTACATCCATTAACTATGGGGCGTTAGAATTGGATTCAGATGGAATTCCCAGATATGCTGATAAAGACAAATGCATTGAGGGCGGATTGTGTTATGCGATCTGCCCAGAAATCGATGAGCTAGAAGAGGAAACCAAACAACGTGTCGGCTGGACCGCTCCCATCGGTCGGGTAGCCGATGTCAGTATTGCCCGTGCAACCGATGCGACGATTCGCGACACAGCCACTGATGGCGGGGTTGTCACTGCCTTGTTGGTAAATTTATTACGAAAAGGCCGGATCGATCTGGCAGTCGTGACCAAACAAATAGGGCCATTTCAGCGCGAATCATTTTTAGCTGCAACCGAGGAGGATATTCGCAGCGCGGCGGGATTTTTCTTTGACACGTCTTATGGCATGCAACGCTTTGGAGACTATTATTCGAGCTTCTCCCAGATCGGAGAATTCAATACACTAAGCGATAAAGGATTTCATCGGGTTGCCTTTGTCGGCACTCCTTGTCAGATACAAGCAGTGCGTAAAATGCAAACTCTCAACATCTATCCCGCGGATACGGTTAAGTTCTGTTTAGGGCTTTTCTGTTCGGGAAATTTTGTTTTCGGGGAAAAGCAAAGAAACGAAATTGCTCAGATCGGGGAGTTCCAATGGGAAAATGTCGATAAAATCAATATAAAAGAAAACCTAATGGTTCACTTGAGAAGCGGAAAAGTCGTGACCGTGATGTTAAGCGACCTTGAGTTCATGAAGCGGTCTGCATGTAATTTCTGTGCGGACTTTTCTGCAGAATACGCCGACATCTCATTTGGCGGTATTGGTGCAGAGGAAGGCTGGACGACCGTGATTGTGCGTTCCCCTGTTGGCCTGGAAATTTTTTCGGATGCCAAGTTCAAGGCAATTGAGGAAAATAAGCAAACCTGCCATCCCTTGCTTCCTGCTCAAGCGCTCAACAAAGTTCGGTTGTGGTCTGGCAGGAAAAAGGATGCCGCATTTAAAAGTAGAAAAACCCTAAGCCTAAATTCTTCAGATTTAAAGTTGACAGATTGCCCGCAATAGTCAGGCTGTGGATCCAAAACTCTTAAATTAAGCAATTGACGACCCATCCGTTTCTAATAACTAGCGTTTAATCAATTCTTGCTTAATTCAACCGTTTGAACGCCGACATGTTGATGCATAATTGTATTTCGCTCAAAGATTTGGTAAACTTCTAAAAATAATTGATATTTACTAAAATCGGTGGAGCATGGGGAAATAATTTATGAAACCACATCCGGAGCGAAGGATCGACATAAAGGATTTTAAGCGAATCTGTCGCGCCATAGCAACATACGAAGATTTGGACGTACTGTTCAATCACTTGGTCGAAGTGATAAGTCGGGCATTCGATGTCAAAGGATGCAGTTTGTTGCTTCTCGATGAGCAAGAAAAGCAACTCATTCGTGTCAGCAGTTTTGGTATCAGTGATGAATACCTCAATAAAGGTCCCATATTTATAGATGACAAGGAACCGGCCTTCACTAAATGCGAACCGGTTTTGGTGGAGGATATGCAAAGAGATCCGCGAATTCAATATCCGCAGGCGGCCGCCAAAGAAGGAATCGTATCTTTGCTGTCTTTTCCCATGATATGTCGGGATAAAGTCACCGGCGTCACCAGACTTTACCATAGTGAACACTGGACATTGCATGAAGAAGATCTCGATTTGCTCTGCGTGATGCATCGGCTTTTGGCGTTTGTGATTGAGAACAACGGGTTGAAAAATTTCATCGAGCAGGTAAAAATGGAAATAGGGAAATTACCGTTAAGGATGTTGAATCAACCCCAATCCAGCTAAATTGGAAATGAACTGAATCAGGGCCGATTCTGGGAATTCGGAGGATAAAGGATGCGTCAAGAACTTGAAAGGAAGTTCTATCTTCGGCACTTCAAGGCCATTAGTCACGCGATTTCAACGTATGATGATTTAAGCGTGTTAACAGATCATCTTGCCGAGGGCACAAGCCGTAGATTTAAGGCCAAAGGATGTGGTATTATGCTGCTCGACGAGAGGGATCGTCAATTGTATCATGTCAGCAACTATGGAATCAGTGAGGAATACCTCAACAAGGGCCCAATATTTCTCAATGAAAAGTATTCTGCGATGCATAAAGGCGAACCGGTCTTTGTCGAAGACATGCAAAACGACCATCGAGTTCAATATCCGGAAGCGGCGGCCAAAGAAGGTATTGTTTCTATGCTTTCGATTCCAATAAAATGTCGCAAGGCGGTCATCGGTGTCCTCAGAATTTACTACGATACACCGATACGGATTCATGACGAAGATATCGATACGTTGTGTGTTATGTCAGAACATCTCGGATTGGTTATTGAAAACAATGGGCTAAAAAATTTTCTGGAAGGGGTAAAAACTGCCCTGGAGAGCCTACCGCCAAGAATGCTGAAAGGATTGTAGTCGGTGAGCGGTCGGCAATTTTCAGATACCACCAATTTTTTTGCTATAGACTATGACGATGAGATTCTGATCGGCGGGAAGCGCTACATTGTAAAAGGATTTGCACGTGAACTCCGGTTCGGCATAGAAGATCCCAAATTTTGGGTCAAACGGGTTGTTGATTTAGATACCGGAGAGCGGAAGATAATTAAACTGACCTTTTTCGAATCCTTTGAAACCCATATAGGTGGTGTGAAAATAAGATGTTTTCGAAATCCGGCTAAAGAAGGCAAAATTTTAGAATTAGTTAAGAATCACCCATCTTACATGCAAGGAGAAGCCTACCTAGATACAAAAGATAATGTGGTTCGAGTATTGAATGTCGTCCGCGGCCCAAATTTCTTTAATTACATCGACCACTATAAAATGAGATATGAGGATTATTTTCAACACGAACTGCCGGAAATCTTGAAAAAAATAGTACAGGCATTTGAAGCGATTCGATTTCTACATGTTAACGGGTTCAAGCATGGGGACATCAGAAACGATCATATCATCCTAAATCGTTCTAACGGAAACTATGTCTGGATTGACTTTGATTATGATTACGAGGCCACAGAGAACCCATTTGGTCTAGATATTTTTGGTTTGGGAAACATCTTGATGTATGCCATCGGACAGGGTTTTCACAATCTTCCTATGATTGCAAGCGACAGAAAGCTCTATGGTGATTTGATCGATCGAGTTAGACCCGAAGATTTCTCAATACTTGATAAATGGCGCTTTATTAATTTACGTAAGCTATATCCGATCATTCCCAAAATGCTCAATGATCTCCTCATGCATTTCTCACAGGGTGCGCATGTCTATTATGAAGTTGTTGAGGAACTCATAGAAGATTTAAACAGATGCATTTATTCCATTTTTGATTGAAAGGTGGAAGCTTTGAAGAATTCGATGCTTATCGCTATGGATGACTCCGTGAGCTCTAGAACAGCCGTGGATTTTATTGCAAATTTAGCCATATGCCCGGAGGAGGTAGATATAACCTTGCTACACGTGTTTAGAAAGCCCTCGGCTGGTGAGGAGCTTATGGGTGAAAAATTCATGAAGGAACAGCCCACAAGATATCTGAAAGCTATGGAAATGGCTAAAGATAAGCTGGTTGACAAGGGGTGCAACCCCAAAACAGTAAAAATTAAACTGATAGAAGATCCGTATACCACTGTGACAGAAGGGATTATCGACCAGTTTAACAAAGGGGATTATTCCATGGTAGTTATCGGTCGTAGGCGAATGTCCAAGGCCGAGGAATTTGTTAGAGGTGATGTTAGCGTTAAACTTGTCAGAGCGCTTAAAGGAGCGGCAGTGCTGGTAGTTACGACGAAATAAGGACACAATATCCCGTAATACGGAACAATCTATCTAATCCCCGTCCGGAACCCGATCCCCCGCAGGGATTTCTTCACCCGGCGCCCAGGTGTCAAAACCGTTCGATGTGATGCGCTCACCTACACGAACTGTATCGTGCACCCATACAATCCGGGTGTAGCATTCCCAAACTCTTCTTCCAAGCTTGCGTTGCCTTTTGTCGAGGGCCTTTTCGGCTGTCTCTCTGGTCTTATGGACAGAGATTACCTTCTTTTCACGCCTTGTTGGATCGAATTCGTCATAAATCAATGCATACATTTCGGTGCCTCCTTCTTTTTAACTATTACTCAGTACCGAATGCCCGGTACCACCTCAATTGAGCAAAAGCCCAATTGAGGTATTATTGATCATCAATTTTTGACAGCGCTTCTTTCTTTTTGATTTTCATACCAATGGGAAAATAACTTATCGAAATATTTCTCATCCTGAAGCATTTCTTTTTTTAATAAAAAGGAAGTGCAATCCTTATACCAAAAAATTTTCATAGGTAGTAGATGCCAAAAATTTTTGCTGATCATTTCGGCTGGAAATTTCAACATCGCGAATAGTTACCCCATGAGGTCTTATTTCACTGGTATTGCACCTAAAAATCGTCGTCTCGGGTTTTAAACAATTCTTTAAGTTCCTCCTAATTCCTCTGATCAAGTTTTATACAGTTTTCCAAGTGTTATCTGTGAAGGTTATTGATTTCGAAAAATTTCGAAACCGACTTCGAAATTTTTCTAATAAATTCTATAAGCAAAAAAAAGACCGAAGCACTTTTTTACATAACAATCTGTTATTAAATGCATTATTTAATTTAAATCTATTGGCATATTTCATGCAAAACCGGTGAATGACGATTTTAAGATAATACAGGAAACGTTGAAAATTTATACCTTAACAATAGAAGGAGTTGACAATATGAAAATTGCAGTTAGTTCCAATGGAGAAACTTTAGATGCACAACTTGACCCCAGATTTGGTAGGTGCCAATATTTTTTAGTCG
>JASFJP010000099.1:0-10757 GCA_050121225.1 Desulfobacterales bacterium | reverse complement strand
GCGTCAGGAGTGCTTTGGATGTGACAAAGCACTTCGGCAAGACTCTATAGTAGCGGGGAAGTTCACCTTAAAGCAACCACTAAGGGCTGACCCTTGGAGCGAATTGACTGTTTAACTACTAACCTCAAAATGAGCCATGCATAGCTGCATATATGAAGGGACCATTCGGCACCGGCGATTCAGGCCGCGACCGAACATGTTTCAATATCGCCTCTTTTTCATGTTTCTGGATTTGGCCGAATTGCCGAACCTCTTCGATATTCATCCGTTGTGGTCATACGAACGATTCAATATTGCCTGTTTTCGCCGTCGAGATCACTTCGGTGATCCGGCCATATCGCTGGATCAAGCCGTACGGGATCTAGTTAAAGAGCGTCTGGGCCGGCGACCGAACGGCCCGATTCGTCTGCTGACCCATCTGAGATATTTTGGGTATTGTTTTAACCCGGCCAGTTTCTACTATTGCTACGACTCCACGGACACGCGGATTGACACGATTGTGGTGGAAATTCACAATACACCCTGGGGAGAGCGTTATTGCTATGTTCTTGGCGCCGAACAAAACGAGCATGCGATTAAAAATTGGCGGCGCTATCAGTTTGCCAAAGCATTTCATGTGTCGCCTTTTATCGATATTGATATTCAATATGACTGGCGCTTTCGGCTGCCCGATGATTCCATCCGGGTGCACATGATCGATTATGAAAAAGGAGAAAAGCTATTTGATGCCAGCTTAGCGCTCAAGCGATGCCCTATAAACCGTCAGGCCCTGACGCGGGTGTTGCTCAGATATCCGTTGATGACCGGCAAAGTGATTATCATGATCTACTGGCAGGCACTGCGTCTGATTTTAAAAAGAACACCATTTTTTACCCATCCCCAAAAAAGAGAATCCATGGTCGAAAGGGTTCCTAAATGACCGAACTCATAATTCCCGCTGAAGCGCCCGACTTAAATGAACTTAAAGTGCGGCGTTTTGATCGGATTGCACGCCAAGCTATATTAGCGCTGCTAAAAAGATTGGTACACGGTAGAATCACGCTTGTCGAAAATAGTCATCGCTATCACTTCGGCGAGAAATCGGATCGGTTTTCTTTACAGGCCGTCATTAGCGTTTATCATCCGCAGTTATACACGCGCATTTTTTTTGGCGGCAGTATCGGCGCTGCAGAGGCCTACATGGAGGGGCTGTGGTCGGCAGATGATTTGACAATGGTCATGCGCATTTTGGCTCTAAACCAAAAAGCCTTTGAAGACATGGAAAAAGGCTTAGTTCGCCTGACAGCCCCACTTTATAAATTCTATCACTATGTCAGAAAGAATACGAAGGCCGGTAGCCGTAAGAATATTCTGGCCCATTATGATTTGGGAAACGATTTTTATGGGTTGTTTCTGGATGAAACGATGACCTATTCTTGTGGCATATTCGAACAGGAAAACAGCACTCTCAAGCAAGCATCTGAGGCCAAATATGATCGAATTTGTCGCAAGCTGCAGCTTACAGTCGACGACCGGGTTGTAGAAATCGGCACCGGCTGGGGAGGCTTTGCCGTGCATGCGGCCCGGAATTACGGCGTGCACGTGACCACCACCACCATCTCCGACGAGCAGCACCAATTTGCCCAAAAAAGCATCCAAACAGCGGGGCTTGAAGATCGTATCACTCTCATAAAAAAGGACTACCGGGAACTTGACGGAAAATTCGACAAACTGGTTTCAATCGAAATGATCGAGGCGGTCGGCCATCAGTATTTAAACCACTTTTTCAGAGCGTGCAGCCGATTGCTGAAAGATGACGGCATGATGGCGCTGCAAGCAATCACCATCGGCGATCAGATATTCGATCGCCACAAGCGATCGGTGGATTTTATCAAACGCTATATTTTTCCGGGCAGCTGCATTCCCTCGGTCACCGCCATCAGCAACGCCACTGCCAGGGCCACGGACCTGCGCCTGGTTGACTTGGAGGATATCACCCCGCATTACGCCAGAACCCTGCGTGAATGGCGTAGGCGTTTTTTCGCGAACATTGAAAAGGTCCGCGCGTTAGGATTTTCAGACACCTTCATTCGGATGTGGGAATATTATCTTTGTTATTGCGAAGGAGGGTTTGCTGAAAGATACATCGGTGATGTCCAGATGGTATTCGTAAAACCGTTGTGTCGGTCGATTAACTTGTTGGTCTGAAGTCAGGTGATAAGCTACGCTTATATGCTGCAGCTCTTTTTCAAATTGAGTCCTTTTTTGCCCGGTAAAAGCACAGAAGTTACTACAATACTTGCGAAACTAGATTAAGACGCTTGGCCGAAACAGTTGATCCTCCAGCGGCCTAAAACCCTTGAACCTCGAACCTCGAACGCCCAACATCGAACGTTGAATGTTGGAAGTTCATTTTTTTGTTGATCCCATATTTGAAACTCAACATTAAGTTTCTTCTATGATCAGACTGGCCCGCCCGCAACCAGCGGTCGGGCTGACGTCTGCGGCGGACCCTCCCATATGGTATCAAAACACGCGACATCGTTTTGTTACCCATAGGCGGTGTGGCGCGTCTGGAGAGTCTGCCGACCAATCCTCTGCAGGAGTTATGGGTAGCGTTGGCCGGACCGGCTGTGAATGTTGCCATTGCCGCCGTATTGTTCGTATGGCTAAAGTTCACTGCGTCATTCGAGCCCATGCAAACGTTAACGTTAACAACCGGACCTTTCCTCCAACGCATTCTTGCGGTGAATTTATTCTTGGTGGCATTTAATTTGATACCTGCATTCCCGATGGATGGTGGCCGCGCGCTGCGCGCAATTCTGGCCACGCGCCAAGAGTACAGCCGGGCTACCCAAATTGTGGCATCCATTGGGCAGGGTATTGCTGTCTTTTTTGGTTTCGTCGGATTGTTCTATAATCCTTTCCTATTGTTCATTGCTTTATTTGTCTGGATTGGAGCAGCCCAGGAAGCCAGCATGGTCCAACCTTTTGAAAGCGCTGTCAACACGTGATCAACACGCTAGGGTAACATCGGCCATGCAGAATAAATTCGTCACGGTGGATTCTCTGGAAATGCTGGAAATCGCCTTCGCCAAGCTCAAAGACTGTAATTGCCACACCCTGCCGGTAACGCTTGACGGCAAATTGGTGGGATTGCTGACTATGGATAATCTCGGTGAGTATATGCGGATTCAGGGCGCTTTGAAAAGCTGAAGTGATTATTTTGTAGATAATACATTGCCAGTTTTTTTATTTGAAATTCTCCAGCAGCTCGATTAATTCTTTCGGATCGGTCTGCTGTGCTACCAGAGGCTGATCGGCAATTGCCGGAATTTGTTCTTCTAAAGTCGGTCTTTGATTTCGGTAAATGACACCGATGGGGATTTTATCGCCCCATTCCTGTGTTTTTTGAAAAGCATCTTGACGGTTTGTGGCATCGTATGGCGAATCAGCATCGATTTTATAAACCCGTTCAGAATACCATTTGAAGGTGTTGATGCGGTTAAATGAAACACACGGCTGCAATATATCGATTAAAGCAAATCCCTTGTGGCGGATACCTTCCTTGATCAAGCCCGCCAGGTGGTCAATTTCTCCCGCAAATCCACGCGCCACAAAGCTACAGTCGGAAGCGATGGCAAGCAGAAGCGGGTTGCAAGCCGGGCTAATAGCTCCCCGTGGGGTGGTCTTGGTGACGAAGCCGTAGTCGCTGGTGGGCGACGCCTGGCCCTTGGTAAGGCCGTAGACCTGGTTGTTGTGCACCAGGTAGGTGATGTTGATGTTACGGCGCATGGCATGCAGAAAATGGTTACCTCCTTCGCCATACCCGTCGCCGTCGCCGCCCTGGGCCAGAACCGTTAATTTGTGATTGGCAAGCTTGATTCCGGTGGCTATCGGTAAGGTTCTGCCGTGCAGCCCGTTAAAGCAGTTGCACCGAAGATAATGCGGCGTTTTGGGTGCCTGCCCGATTCCGGAGACGATGACCAGCTCATGAGGTTGTTGCTGAATATCTACCAAAGCCTGTTTTAAAGCCTTTAAAATCGAAAAATTGCCGCATCCCGGGCACCAGGCAATGGGATCATCACTGTTGAAGTCTTCCAAGGTAACCATCGTTGTTCTCCTAGTTCGCATCTTTGATCTGGTCGACGATTTCGCGAGATGTGAAAGGCCGCCCATCGTATTTCAGAATCCTTTGATCAATGGACAGGCCGGTTTCTTTGCTGAAAAAGTCGGCAAATTGACCGGTGTAGTTATTCTCGACGGCAACAATCTTAGCTTTTCTTAGCTCTGCAGCCGCGACATGCCGGGGATTAAACGGAAAAAGTTCGCTGTAATGAATCATCTGGGCAGCCATTCCGTTGTGATTCAGCGCTTCCACGGCCTCCTTGATAACGCCATGCGTTGATCCCCATCCCAGGAGGACAAGCTCGGATTTACCGGCAGGATAGATTTCCGGAGTGCCGATCTCCCGGCGCAATCCCTCGAGTTTTTGCATTCGTTTGCGCGTCATTTGATTACGCACAGTGGCACTCTCGGTGATGTGGCCTCCTTCAGTATGTTCATCGCTGTCGGCGTAAAGACGCGCCTTTGTGTGTCCTGGCAGAATCCGCGGAGAGATCCCTGATTCGCTGGGTGCATAGCGTTTGTATTCGTGGGGCGAGGGCAACTCCTGAGCGGTTAAAATATGACCTCGATCAATCGTAATGTCTCGAACATTCAGTTCATCGACCGTAAAATAGGTGTCGTTGAAATGCTGATCACTCAGCACAATAACCGGTGTTTGGTATTTATCCGCCAAGTTGAAAGCCTTGGCCATCAGATATAACGCCTGCTCGGGTTGGCCGGGGGCCAGTATTGCTCTGGGGAAATCTCCGTGGCCGGCGTGCATCACAAAATTAAAGTCCGCCTGTTCGGTGCGGGTGGGGAGCCCGGTTGCCGGACCCGGTCTTTGGGCCACAACGATAACTGCCGGTGTCTCGGTCATGCCGGCAAGGCTCAGGGCTTCGACCATTAAACAAAATCCTCCACCGGAAGTTGCCGTCATGGCCCGGGCTCCAGCGAAATTGGCACCGATAACCAGGTTAATGGCCGCGATTTCATCCTCTGCCTGTTCGAGAACGATGTTGTATCGATCAGCCTGGGAGGAGACAAATTCCATGATGGTGGTAGCCGGCGACATGGGATATCCGGAATAAAATTTCAAACCTGAAGCCATCGCACCCAATGCCATGGCCTGACTGCCGGTAAGAAGCATCTTTTGACGGACCGATGTTGCAGCCGGCACCCTGAAAGGTGGTTTTGCCTTCAAATTTCGTTTGACATAGTCATATCCGGCAGTCGTACTTTTTTGATTTTTTTCTATCGTCTCGGAGCCCTTCTGCTGAAACTGCTCCTGCAGGCAGTCCAACACCGGATCCAGGTCAAAATCCAACAAAGCCATGGCGGCGCCGGTTGCCACCGAATTGGTCATAATCTTGCTTTTACCGACGTCTGAGGCAATCCCGGCAAAGGGAATGGAAATGTGCTTGGGATTTTCGGATGTAAAATCGATCGAATCCCCATCGAACAGCAAAATCCCATTGTCGGCCAGGCAGTCGATATCCTGGCGGGTCGTTTCTTTGTCCAAGGCGATCAGGATGTGAACCCTGTCGTTGACCGCCCGTACCGGGGTATCCGATATTCGTATTTGATCAAAATTGTGACCGCCACGGATACGTGATGCAAAATCCTGATTGATGAACACGTAATAGTCGTGCCGCACAAAAGTTTTGGCAATAATTGAGCTAACCGACTGAATCCCCTGGCCGGCCTCACCGCCAATTCGGATGGAAATGTCCATTTTATGACCTCTTCTTTTTTTTACCACTGCCGCTGTTACAGAGTGTCTCTGAATGATTGAATAGAGAAATATACTTGCCGAGTCAATCATATTGTATCGGAACCTGTCAACAAGTTGAAAATGGGAACATGCCATTAATTGACCTTGAAATTGACGCCAATTTACTTTAAAACGATCCTAATCGCCGAATCGCATAAATCTCACTTAGACCACTGAAGGGAAGGAGGATTCAATGGAAACCCAAAAAGATATTTTTGATATCTTTGTGCACGATGAACATTACAAATACATCATGAAACGGCTGCTGGAAGCATCTATGGAGGAGTCTTTTAATTCCGTCCTCATCACCGAGGCCGGCCCGGGATATCCAATTATTTACGTGAACCAGGCTTTTTGTGAATTGACGGGTTACGGCCCCCATGAAATCATGGGTAAATCGCCGTCGATACTGCAGGGCCCCGACACAGATCCGGAGGTTTTAAGCCGGTTGAACCAGAATGTGGCTGAAGGAAAGCTGTTTTATGGTAAAGCGATCAACTATCGCAAGGATGGCTCCCAATTTATGATGGAATGGAAAATTGCGCCCATTCGCAATGAAAAGGATGAGATTACGCATTATTTGGCAATCCAACGCGAAGCCCCCGCAAATCGAACCTGAATCGCGATTTTGTTGGGATTATAGACTAACAAACTTGCCGATGCATTAAAGCGGTCTTTTTTCTTAAACGCTGTCAGTTAAAATTGCATATCATACTGTCGTTGGGAGTGAACGTTTTGTAAGACAAGTTTACCTCCTTGGCCACGTAATTTGGCACGACGATCCCGGATTCAAATTGAGCGTAATTGACAAAGGCTCTGCCGTCCACCCGGACTTTCATTCCTCTCACCGGACGCTTTAAGGGTACGATCGCGTAAACATTTTTATAACCTTCTTCAACTTCTGTAAAACCCAATTCTGCGGCCTTTTGGGCGATGTTAATTTCAAGGTAATATCGCGAATCATCCTGAATATTTTCCTGATAATCTTTGCCTATTTTTGTTAAGACTTCACTCAAAATATTCGTCATTTTTGATCACCTCCACGGCGGGTGTTTAGCGCTTCATTGTGATTATTTTGCATTTTATCAATCGAATTTTCATTGTGAGAACTCGAAATTTAGAAAGCACGGAACTTATTTAAAATCGAAATCCTGATCTTCGCTACGCTTCGAATGGTTTGGCCTGTACGGGCTAAGATACTGACATCATCCATCGAATAATATGGGACAGCAGTAATACAGCTGTCAGACCCCCGCACCAAAGGCCAATAAACCAGACCCATTGCTGTTGTTTTTTAGTAAACGGTTTCATGGGATGTTTTCCCTCTAAAGATGTAGTAACAGAAAGCCGTGTAAGCGAGCACAACCGGCAGCATGACCGCGGTTCCGACAATTAGTAAAGACTGTGATTCGGGTGCTGCCGCTGCCTGGCGGAAGGTAACTTCAAATGGCACCAGCCACGGCCACATGCTGATCCCAAGGCCGACATAGTTCATAAAAAAAATCCCCAGGCTCAGAAAAAACGGTCGGAATTCGCTGGGCGTACGAAGATCGCGCCAGAGCACCACCAGTATAATCGCGGAAAGAAGCGGCATGGGCAGAAGATAAAAGAAATTGGGCAGGCTAAACCACAGATTTTTAACATCCGTATTTAGAAACGGCATGCTCAGGCTGACCAGCCCCATGAAAACAGCAACCAGAACGAGAACGTAGGTCGCGCAGTTACGCGCCCAGTCCTGGGTCATGTCCTCGGTTTTCATGATCAGCCATGTGGAACCCAGCAGTGCATAACCGCATACCAGCGCCAGACCAGTCATGACGCTGAAGGCGCTAAGCCAATCCAACGGGTTGCCGGCAAAGTTGCGACCCTCTACTTCGATACCCTGAACAAATCCACCCAAAATCATTCCTTGCATGAATGCCGCACCCAATGAGCCAAAGTGAAACGCATAATCCCAAATTTTCCTCGATTTGTCGGTGGCCTTGAACCGAAACTCAAATGCCACACCTCGGAATACCAATCCCAACAGCATAAGGATCATCGGGATGTAAAGTGCCGGCATCACGATGGAATAGGCCAGGGGAAAGGCGGCAAACAATCCGCCGCCACCCAAGATTAACCAGGTCTCGTTGCCGTCCCAAAAGGGGGCAATCGAGTTCATCATGCGATCCCGACAGGTATCGGAAGGGGCGAAGGGAAACAAGATGCCCACTCCCAGGTCGAAACCATCCAAAATGATATACAGAAACATCGCGATGATAATCAGACCGTACCAGATGAGCGGCAAGTCCAGAAAACTAGCGAAATTAAACATGTTTGCCTCCTCCCGTTTCCGAGCCTATATCGGTCACTAATGGCGGTTCTTTTATGCCATGATCACCGTAAGCTTTCTCTGTGGTACTGGGCCCTTTGCCGATCAGCTGTAAAATATAATAGCTCCCGGCACCGAAGACGAATGTGTAGGTAATGATAAAGGCCAGCAGCGACAGGGCGACGTTCGGTCCGATCACCGGTGATACGGTATCGGACGTGCGCAGCGCCCCGTAGACAATGTAGGGTTGCCGACCAACTTCGGTCACAAACCATCCGGCCAGCACGGAGATAAATCCCGCCGGGGTCAAAGCCATGCACCACAACTGGAACCAGCGCGTATTGAACAGTTTTTTACGGAAAAAGAGCACCACTGCGATCACCCCGGTTAAGACCATCATGATGCCGATGCCAACCATAATGCGAAATGACCAAAAAACCAAGGCCGCCGGCGGACGTTCGTCTTTGGGCCATTCTTTCAGCCCCCTCACCTCGCCATCCAGCTCATGGGTAAGAATCAAACTGGATAATTTAGGGATTTCAAGAGCAAATTTGGTCTTTTCCTCCTCTTGGTCCGGCCACCCGAACAATTTTAGTGGAGCTCCGCGTTGGGTTTCCCAAAGACCCTCCATGGCGGCCACTTTGGCCGGTTGATGTTCCAGGGTGTTGAGACCGTGAAGATCGCCGATGATGGGCTGTAAGGGTGCCACAAATATGGCCATCAGCATGGCCATACCGAACATCACGCGGGCATGTTTAACATGGAGATTCCGCCAGAGATAATAGGCGCCGATGCCGCCGACGACAAACGCCGTTGTCAGGTAGGCAGCCATTACCATATGGGCAAAGCGGTAGGGAAAAGACGGATTGAAGACCACCTCCAGCCAATTCGTCGGGTAGAACAAACCGTACTCTCCCACACGATAGCCCTGGGGAGTCTGCATCCAGCTGTTGGCTGACAGGATCCAGAACGAGGACAACAAAGTGCCAAATGCCACGATTAGGGTCGATGCAAAATGCATCTTGGGGCTCACCCGGTTCCAGCCAAACAGCATGACGCCGAGAAATGATGCTTCCAGAAAAAAGGCGGTTAAGACTTCATAGCCCAGTAACGGTCCGAGAATGTTTCCTGCCTTATCGGAGAATCCCGACCAGTTGGTGCCGAACTGATAGGACATCACCAGGCCGGAAACGACACCCATACCGAAGGTAACGGCAAATATTTTTACCCACATGCGATAAATTTCCTGATAGACGTCCTTGCCGGTTTTTAGATAGCGCCATTCGACCACCGCCAGCCAGCTTGCCAGACCAATGGTAAATGCCGGGAAAAGGATGTGAAAACTTACCGTGAAAGCGAATTGAATTCTAGCTAACAAAACAGGGTCAAGATTTTGTAACATGTTAACCTCTCATCACTGCAATTTCAGTTCTGACTAAACTGAGGTTTATAGGTTCTAAAAATGTCTCAGCTCCTCAAAATCGATATAGCCGCAAAAAAGCGCAAAAAGCACAAGATTCAAATTTCACGGCTGGTAAATTCAATGGTTTAAAATTAACAAAAATCGAAATTCAGATTTTTTACGAATCCATCAAAATTAGCTAACCACAGACTGGCGCGGATCACATCGAAAAACTTCACACTAAATATATCTTTTTTACCGATTTGACCTTCATTTGCAACCAAATTAGTGCTCATTTTTCAGGATTTTTTACTTTTTTCGCAATAGATAATGGGAAACCAGCCATTCCTGACCATTGCGATAGCCCCACAGCTCTGCACAGGCCATAAAGAATATTCGCCAGCGCTGGAGCCAGCGGCCTGCATCCTTGCGTCCATAAACATCCTGCATGATCGGCATAATGTCGTCTCGATTTTTATCCAGATTTGCCAACCAGGCCTCGGCTGTCCGGCTGTAATGCCTACCGTTGACCCGCCAGTGTTTTTCAACGATCAGCTGATCCTGAAGATGCAGCAGCAAATCATCTGACGGCATCATTCCGCCGCTGAAAAAATGGCGTCCCATCCAGTTGTCATCACCCATCGCCTCGAAAGTGTAAGCGAAGCGCCGATGCGTAAAAATGTGAATGAACACGCTGCCGTCCGGTTTTAACCAGGTGTCGATTCGCTCAAGTAGACGTGGCCAGTTGCGCATGTGCTCAAACATCTCTACCGAGACGACGCGGTCAAACTGGCGGTCCGTGCTGAAATCGTTCATGTCGGCCGTGATGACCTTTAAGTTGTGCAAATTGCGCTCGGTTATTTTTGATTCAATAAACTCGCGCTGCGGCCTGGAGTTGGAAACAGCCATGATCTGGCTGGCTGGATAATTTTGAGCCATCCATAGGGATAATGAACCCCAGCCGCATCCCAGTTCCACTACGCGCAGACCGTCGGTGAGTTCGGCACGTTGACAGGTTATGGTCAGCATTTCAGCTTCGGCTTGATCCAGGCTGTTCACGCCTGTCGGCCAATAGCAGCCACTGTACTTCAGGTGTTGACCGAGAACGTGTCGAAAAAATGCCGGAGGAACTTCATAATGCTGTTCATTGGCTTTGTGAGGTTGAATCGCTATCGGGCTCTGTC
>JASFJP010000098.1:0-10768 GCA_050121225.1 Desulfobacterales bacterium | reverse complement strand
TCAAATTCCATGTTTCACCCAATGGGTGAAAGATGCTAATCCAAACAATTGAGAATAAAATTATTGAAATTAGCATGTTACAACTTTTTAACCTTGAACCCGATTCGGCTGAGCTCGTCGCAGGCTGAACCTGGAACCGATCACTTTAGGTAACTTTCATTCCACGCTCGCAAGTCTTCTTACGTGACATTGACCACACATAATCGGCCCTTGCTTTTTTTCCTCGTGGCACCCCTTGCAGTTTGTATGAAAGGCTTTCATCAGCGCCGGTTTGCGCCCTGAAGTTTCCAAGTTATGGCAATCGGAGCAGCGTTGATCCTCCGATGATTCATCTTCAAGCAGATTGCCATTGTCATCATACACGTGATGGCATTCATTGCATTCTTCAATCTCGGCCGTTTCATTGTGCTCATCATGCCGGAAAACAGCCGGCGGCCGCTGCGGATTTTTAAAGGCATCATTGTTGACGACGATCATATCTTCTTGGGAAAATGCAGGGCCCAGAACAATTGAACAACCTATAAATACGGTGAAAATAAAGAGGACATTTTTCTTCATCCCGTTCTCTCCTTTACATCAAACCGGTTTTTCCATAACTTCATAGAGAATGTCTCCTATAAATTTAATCTCCAATCCAAGTCCATAGTGATGATTAATATCCTCAAGTCCACTGTGGCAGTTGTGGCACGGGGCCACAAGTACTTTGGCTCCCCTGGCTTTGGCTGCGAATAACTGCTCCGCTTTAACACGGTTGCTTTCAACCCGTTTCAGTTTATAGGGAGGACCGCAGTTAATCACCCCACCGCCGGCACAACAGCAGTAGTTGTGTTCGCGGTTGGGGTGCATCTCGATGAAGGATTCACAAATAGTCTCGATAACATAACGCGACTTTTCATGCAGGCCGCCGCCCCGGACAACATTGCACGGATCATGGAGGGTAACGGGTTCCTCATATTTTTTTGCGATCGCAATTTTGCCCTCCCTAAGCAACTCATCATAAAAGTCGATGGCATGGACAATGGGTATGGGCGGCATTCGCCAGCCAAGCCAGCGGTTGCCCATATCATATACAGAGCGAAATGCATGGCCGCACTCACCCATCACGATTCGTTTTACTTTCAGTCTCGCAGCAGTTTCAAAATGCGCACGCTTAACACGCCCCATTATCTCATTGTCACCCGTATACATGGCCATATCACTGTTGTCCCACCCGGGAGTCGCCGGCATGGTCCAATTAACACCGGCCACATCCATGAGCACCGCGGCCTGGTATATGAGCTGGGCTTGAAATTTAGGCTCCGGCCCGATCACCGAATACATGATGTCGGCGCCTTCTTTTTCAAGGGGGATTCGCAGGGTCGGGATTTCGGCTTGGGCCTCCTCTTCCTGCCACTGCAAGGTGTCGATCCACTCATCGTCCTTGACCCACATTTGATTCAACGTCGCGGCGTGACTGTGGGCGGTGTCTTGAATGTAAAGTGGGGTTACGCCCAACAAGTGACAGATTCGCCGAACTACCAGCATCATATAAGCAATATCGATCCCGAAGGGGCAGTACATGGCACATCGTTTGCAGACATTACATTCCGTGGACGCAATTTCGGAGGCTTGCTGTATGAAATCCGCGCTGACGTTGCCCTTTTTTTTCAGCATTTCCCAGAGGGTTTGCTTGACCTTGCCCACCGGTGACCAGCGTGGGTCGTTGTCGTGGGACAAGTAATAGTGGCAGGCCTCAGAGCAAAGACCGCAGTGAATACATGTGTCCACATAGGCTTTCAGACGAGCTCCGGTTTCACCTTTCAACACCCGATGAATCACCTGCTCAATTCGCTGTTGAGTAAGTTTTTCTGCGCCTCTTTCCAAACCCTCATCAAGAATCTTTTTTTCTGCTTTGGTGGCAGGTTCTGCCATAATATGAATCTCCTAACCCGGATAAGCCGTTTTTATTATTCAATATTTGAGGATATCGCGTCGCTCGTTTGTTCTTCTGAATTTTTATTATTATTAAAACATTCCTTAAATATTCAATCTTCAATCAAAGATGTTCAATTTAAATTCCCTACCAGTCCCTGGCATGTCGGACACCTCCGAACTCCGAGCCCATATAGGCGCGCGTTAGCGGAGAGAACATCATATGGCTCAGGCGGGTGAAGGGGATAGCGACAAGCATAACTTCACCGGCCAGAATATGTAGAATCGTAAAAAATTCAGGGCTGAACCACTGGTAATATGCCAGAAAACCGGTGATAAAGGGGGCCGCCACAATGGCCAGGATGACATAATCGGATACGGACGTGACATACTGTACTTCGGGAGTCACCAATCTACGGATCAGGAAAAACACGCAGCCGGCGATAACGATCAGTGTCATAACGATGGCGAGACTATCGGGTAGGCTCCACCAGCGAACGTTGAACGATTCATCCCATAAAATCACGTGAGCCAATAGAAATATGGGCGTCACAACCAGGCAGATGTGAAAGGCGAAGGTGACGATGGTCAGGACTGGATGTCTTCTCCAGTTGGTCGTGCCAAATGGTATCATCCAGTGTAAAATTGAGCGGAAGCTGTACTTCCAGCTCATGTAGGTGTATATAAACTTCTCTTTCTTGTGCACCAGAACCAACAAGCGGATGACCCGGTATAAACTGCCGAAAATGAAAATTGTAAATGCAACCCAGGCCAAAGGACCGCTAACCAAGTTGTAAAGGTTATTCATCGTTGCGCCTCCCACGACCGAAACAGCTTGTTATATCGTATTTTGGAATCTAAATTTTCCCCCTAATGTTTGAAACCTCGATGTCAATTCACACTTATCCGATCAACTCTGAAATAGGTAAAACCCTCCGATAATAAGTGCCGTCCTCCATGGTTCGCAGCATTAGTTTATCTCCATCAGGACTGAAAACAGGGTCCCAGGCGGCCTCACATTTCCGGGTCCAAATTTGATCATTCAAAGCAATGGTGTATTGGCCGTTTTTTTCCACTCTAACGGCCAGATGTTTGCCATCGGGACTGAAGACCGGTTTCCAGGCCATATCGAATATACTTTTCCACGGGGTGCCGTCGGCCACAACAAACCATTGCGGTCCTTTTTTTGCCAGGGCGGCCAACCGGCTGCCATCCGGACCGAAGACTGCATCGGTCACAAGATCCTCGAACAATACGGACCAGGGTTGGCCATCGACGGCAACCGTCCACTTACCGAAACGGGGTGCCACAATGGCAGCCAGCCGATTGCCGTCCGGGCTGAACATCTGATGCCAGAGCTGCACAAATCGCCGATCCCAGATCATCTTGCCGTCCTCTGCCAGGCCCCAGGTGCCTTCGGACCTCACTGGGGCGACGACGCTGCCATTGCGCGGACTGAAAATCGGTTCCCAGACACATCCGTAAGTTTGCTCCCAGGGCTGACCATTGACCGCAATGGTGTAGTCGTATAAATTCAGCCTCACCTCGGCCGCCAATTTTTGACCATCCGGGCTGATGGCCAAGTTCCAAACATCCACAAATTTCGTGCCCCATGGTTTGCCGTTGAGGGCGGCAGTAAAAACGCCTTGCTGAAATTTATAGATTTCGCCTTCACCAAATTTCTCCACCTGAACGCAGGCAGCAGTCTGATTGCCATTGGATGACAGCGTCGGATTGGTCATATTGGCAAAGCTCTCTTCCCAGGGAATGCCATCGACCGCCATACAGTAGGTCATATCCTGCTGCACCGCTGCGGCGATATGGCTGCCGTCCTCGCTGAATAGCGTGTTCCATACATATCCAAATTTATTCTCCCAGGCAGTGCCGTCCACGGCTACCGTCCATTCACCCATATCCGAAACTAGAGCGGTAAGTCGCCCATCCGGAGAAAATCGAAGATACCAAATCTTTTCGAAGGTATTTTCCCAAGTCTCACCGTTTACACATACATTGAATTCACCTTCGGATACATTCACAATAGCGGCAATCTTTTCACCGTCGGGACTGACATAAGGCTCTTCCACCCATTCGAAATTATCTTCCCACTCGCTGAATGCGATACTTTTTTCAGAAGTTTCCCAATCCCAGCTTTCCAAATTAGCCATAAAGCCTCCTTACCATTCGGCAAGTGATGTTGCCCAATGCAGCCAGTATGAGTTCAAATAAATTCTATAACGAACAATCTCACGGATTGCAACCTAAGTATAAAATTTTTAAAGCATATTAAAACCCTAGGGTTTTAAAACAGTCAACTTTCCGAAAAAAAGAAATTTTCTTATATCTAACTGAAATTAATATATAAAAATAATAATTGAACAAAATTAAAACGGATGGTATTTCATAAGTAGTTTTAGGCACCAATCAGCGCAATTTAACCAATTTTTATCAGTATCAAAAGGATCTTGTCTATGAACATTGCTGTTATCGGTGGAGGAAGGCGGTGTAAACGCTTAATTGAAGTGATTGAACGACATGAATTTACGGAAATAAATCCAAAGGTCGTTGCCGTTGCAGACTTAAAGGATAATGCCCCGGGCTTCCTTAAAGCCAAAAATAATGGCTTTTTCGTCACCCATGATTATAATGATTTTTTCAAAAGGAACGACATTGATCTGATCATCGAACTCACCGGCAACATGGATATCTACAATGATATCCTTAGCAAAAAGAAGAAGACCGTCCGAGCCATTGCAAACCGAACAGCCCAGCTTTTCTGGGAGATCTCAAAGGTTTCCAACTTGCAGAAAAAAACAGATCAGGAACTTAAGGAAACCCGTGCGAGATATAAGTCAATCATTAACGAGCTGATCCAGGAGGACGTTCTGGTTATCGCATATAATTACCGAATCATGGATATCAACGACAGCCTGTTGACTAAACTCGGACTTCAACGCAAGGATGTTATCGGGCGTTTCTGCTATGAAATTACACATCGCCAGGATCTACCATGTTCAGGCGAGCACCATCCCTGCCCGTTGATTCAAACTATGGAAACGGAAATGCCTTCTCAAACCACTCACACTCATCTGGACAAAGACAACAAAGAAATATTTTACTCAATCAGCACCTATCCGTTGCGTGAGAACAACGATGTCATCGGCGCTATTGAAATATCCAGAGACATCACCAAGGATATCAATATGCAGAAGACCATGATGCAGCAAGAAAAACTGGCCTCTGTCGGACGTCTGTCAGCGGGTGTTGCCCATGAAATCAACAACCCACTAACCACTATTTTGACCACCGCGATGTTGATACAAGAGGATCTTGACCCGCAAGATCCAAATTACCAAGAACTTGAGACAATTACCAAAGAAACCCTGCGCTGCCGTAAAATTGTCTCCAGCTTACTCGATTTTGCCCGTCAGTCTGCTCCTACAAGAAAGCGTTGTGACATTAATAAGATCGTCAAAGAGAGTGTCGTCTTGACCCAAAAACAGGCCGCCTTTAAAGATGTAACTTTGACTTATGAATTGCCTGAGGGCATTCCCCACCTCCATATAGACAAAGGTCAGATCCAGCAGTCGATCATCAATTTGATCATTAACGCTATTGAGGCAAGCGATTCAGGCAAAAACATACTTATTTCCACAGCCCACAATAAGTACAAAGAACGTGTCGATATTTTTGTAAGCGACACGGGGCAAGGAATCGATGAAAATGACCTAGGTAGAATTTTTGATCCATTTTTTACCACCAAGGATGATGGTAACGGGCTTGGATTGGCGATAACTCACGGAATCATCGAACAGCACAACGGAACTATCAGTGTTTTCAGCAAATTAGGCCGGGGAACGATATTTACTATTAAACTTCCAGTCCTGTCTGGAGAATACGATGCCGCTTGATCATCCTCGCATCATTGTTGTCGATGACGAACTGAACATCTGCAAAAGCTGTAACAAAATATTGACAAAAATGAACTGCGATGTGAGCTATGCACTGAATGGATATGATGCCTTAAAAATGATCGATGACGAAGCGTTTGACGTTATCATTACCGACTTGAAAATGAGCAGTTTAGGAGGCATGGAGGTATTGCGGCGAGTAAAAGATGCCCATCCCGACACACCCGTAATCGTGATGACAGGTTATGCCAGTGTTTCCTCGGCTGTCGAAGTCATGAAAATGGGTGCTATAGATTACCTTCCGAAACCGTTCACTCCGGAGGAGCTGCGGGCTATTGTCCGTCAGGCCGTAACTGAAAGAGAAATTCGACTGCAAAATACAAAACTGAAGCAAAGGATAAGAACGACCAAACCGGTTTTGCACCAGCTCATCGGTACCAGCCCGAAAATCAAACAGGTGATTACCATGGTTCAGAAGGTCGCGCCCACGGATTCCACGGTTCTCATATATGGAGAAAGCGGAACCGGCAAAGAGTTGGTCGCGAGAGCTGTGCATGCCAACAGCCGCAGGAACAAAGAGGTCTTTTTTGCAGTGGATTGTGGGACTCTCTCAAGCAATTTATTGGAAAGCGAACTGTTTGGGTATAACCAGGGTGCCTTTACCGGAGCAGAAAAAAATAAAGACGGTATCTTCAAATTAGCGGATGGAGGCACAATTTTTCTGGATGAGATCAGCAATATCAGCCTGGAAGTTCAGGGCAAGCTCCTACGATTCTTAGAATCACGTGAATTTCTACCTTTAGGTGCCGGCGCTCCGTTAAAAGTCAACGTCCGACTCATTTTTGCCACCAATAAGAATTTGCAGGAAATGGTGGCCATTGGATCTTTTAGAGAAGATTTTTATTATCGAATTGATGTTTACCCCATTCTTCTACCGCCGTTAAAAGAACGCAAAATGGATATATTGCCGATTGCCTATCATTTCTTGAATCAGTTTAGCGAATCAATGGGCAAGCATATCGTGGGGTTTGACACGGATTCCGTGAACCGCCTGGCCCAATACAACTGGCCCGGAAATGTCCGGCAGCTGCGCAATGCAATCGAACGGGCGGCCATTTTATGTGAAACAGATCAAATTTCATTGAACGATTTACCGTTGTTGGGAGAAATTGACGATATCGAGCAGATGCTGGAACATATACCCTCAACCAACGAAGAACTGAAGCGCATCAAAAAGGAAATCCGGCAGAAAGCGGTGCGCAAAGTCGAAAAAAAATTTATTCTGAATGCGTTGATAAATAATAACTGGAATGTAACTCAGGCTGCGCAAAGCGCCGGGTTACAACGCAGCAATTTTCATAACTTGATGAAAAAATACGGTATCACCACTCAACAGCGCAAGAAGACTCGTCAGCAATGAAGCAATATCCAGTTGGCCAAATTTTTCACGGTTGAACAAGCGGCTAAAAACTCAATGAATATGTAAAAAATTCACTGTATATTTTTTTTATATTGTCTCGAGATCATTCTCTAAGCTTTCGAACATATCCTACCCCCACCCCACAATTCACCGGGAAATAAGTAATATCTATTAAATTCATAATGTTATATTTGTGATAACGGAGGGCGGTTGAATTTTCGTAAAAAATCCACCAGTCAGGAATAACCGTTAGTCTAATTAAATTTGTATATATTTTTTATACACTGGCCATCGCATTTAAATAGAAAATACTTAAATTTTGTCTATATTTCAAAGTGTTATAAATATTTTTAATTCCTGGCACAGAACCTGCTCATATGAATTAGCACATCGACTAAGTGAATAGGACACTCAACATCTAAATATTTCTGAGGAGGAAAAATATGGAAGCTCCAGCCAAAATCATCGTCGTCGATGATGAAAAGCGCATCTGCCAGAATATCGCCAAGATTCTTGTCAAGAACAACTATGAGGTCACCCACGCCTTGAGCGCCGATGAGGCGCTTGAAAAAATGGCCCAGGAAAGCTTCTCGCTCCTAATTTCCGATATCGTCATGCCGGGGAAAAACGGCCTTGAACTGCTCAAGATGGTTAAAAAAGAATGGCCCCTGACAAAAGCCATCATGATGACCGCCTATGCCGCGACGGACACTGCCATTAAGGCCGTCCGGTTGGGAGCCCTTGACTATATTCCCAAACCATTTACACCCGATGAACTCAGAACCACGGTTGAGCAAGCGCTGTCAGGAAAACTGGTTGAAGCTCCGACAACCAATGAGGAGAGAGAAACCATTGATGTCATTGATATAGATATACCGTTTGAAATCGATGAAGTGAGCAAATACACCGGGGATGAATATGCCGCCCGTTTGGGTCGTTCGGATATGCCGATCATTGAAGTCAAGATGCCGGAGCCGCTGGAAAATTATTGTGAAGTGGGAAACATGGTGTGCGACATCTTCAAAAAATTAGGGGCCACTTGCAAAGCCGGCGTTAAAACCGCGGAATGCCCTCAGAAAAAAACTAAAAAGGGTAAGGTGGCAAAAAAAGAGAAAGGTTTTGATTCAGCCAATCTGATCGGAATCGATCAACCCTTCAGCTATAAGGAAGTGGTATCGATTACCGGTCCCGAATACGTCCGTACTCTGCATCAGGAAGGGGTCACTTTTCTTCCCTATGAAGAACTCAAGAAAAATTTTGCGCAATTGAAAGCCGGAGAAAAGGTTACCATTGACGTGGACATGCCCTTTGACAGGGAGGAAGTTTCCGAACAAACCGGTGAAAACTTCGCTCAGCGACTCTCCCGATCGGACGTCCCGATCGTAGAGGTAACCGTGCCGGAAACTTTAGAAAATTACTGTGAGGTGGGCAATATGGTGTGCGATATCTTTAAAAAATTGGGAGCCACCTGCAAAGCCGGCACCAAAACAGCAGCGTGTCCGCAGAAAAAAGCCAAAAAGGGCAAAGCCAAAAAAGCCAAGGGGTTTGATTCGAAAACCATGATCAGCATCGATCAACCGTTTAACTACGAGGAGGTGGCTGCCATCACCGGATCGGAATATATCCTTAATCTGCACCATGAGGCCACCGTCGTCACACCATATGAAGAGCTTAAAAAAACGATAAACCGGAAAATGCAACCGCCTACGCTTGAGGCGGCTGAGGGTCGGGATCTGATGCAAGCGACGGCTGACAAAAAAATTCTGGTGATCGACGATGAAGTTGCCGTTAACAACAACATTCGAAAAATTTTAGCCAAAAAAGGTTATCATGTGGATCAAGCGGTTACCAAAGAAGAAGCTCTCGATAAAATCCAGAAACGGCCGTATACGCTTGTGCTGTTAGATCTCAAAATCCCGGGCGTCAAGGGGCTTGAGCTGTTACAGGCGGTTCGTGACAACAATCCCTCAGCCAAAGTCATCATAATTACCGGCTATGCCAGTATCGAAACAGCGGTTGAAAGTGCCCGGATGGGAGCCGTTAATTACTTGCCCAAACCATTTACACCCGATGAGATTCGAGATGTTACGAATCAGGCTTTCCAACTGGCAGCCTAAGTTCTTGAATTTGAAAAAGGGTAAGTAAAATTATCACCGCGTGCGCACAGAACACAGTGAAAAAGGCTCCAACCATAGCACGCTGTGTTCTGGTGGCTATAACTGACTACAGACCACCGGGCAATTGCCCCATCCCTATCCGAAAAGAAATCTCCCGACCGGTTCAATGGTCGGGAGATTTCTTTATCGTCAACTAATTCTGATCCAAAAAACGTGAATTTTATTGACAACCTTATTTCCTGAATGTATTCTTCAGCCTTTTTTGTGAACCGACCTGGCAAACTCGAAACCGTCAAGTCAGGATAATATTTTTTCAGGAGATTGAGACCATGTCAAATGATGTAAAAGGCTCGGTATTGGTAGTCGGCGGTGGAATTGCCGGAATGCAATCCGCATTGGATCTGGCCAATTCCGGTTACTACGTTTACCTTTTGGAAAAATCCCCATCAATCGGCGGGGTGATGTCCCAGTTGGATAAAACCTTTCCCACCAACGACTGTGCCATGTGAATTATCTCACCGAAACTGGTCGAGGTCGGCCGGCATCTAAATATCGAACTGATCACCTATGCAGACCTTGAAAGCGTGAAGGGATCTCCCGGCAATTTCAAGGTTAAAGTCAAAAAACGTGCCCGCACTATCATTGAAGACCGTTGCACGGGATGTGGCGCCTGTGTTGAAAATTGTCCTGTCGTACTTGACACAACAGGGTAACGCTTCCGCTAAACGGTTTCTGCGGTCGGTATAGATCAGGGAACTGTATGGCTCAAAATTTTTGGTAAAGATCTCTGTTATAGAGTCTCGCGCTGAAACACAAAATAGTCAAAGGTCAGACAAATATGGAAACGGCAGTCGAAACGGAAATTGATTGGAAAACGATAAATAACATAATTAACAGCTACAAAAGCAACCCCGAAGCCCTGCTCATGATCATGCAGGATATCGGCGACATATACAATTATGTCCCACCGGAAGTGATTCCGCTATTGGTGGAGAAACTCGGCGTTAAAGAAAGCTTGATATACAGTGTCGCCACTTTTTACAAAACCATCAGTCTGGAACCGCGGGGCAAATACATCGTCAGTGTCTGCACCGGTACAGCCTGCCATGTGCGCGGAGCGGAAAAAATCATGGATGCCCTGCAAAACAGACTAGACGTTGAGGAAGGCCAAACTTCCCGCGACGGTCTCTTTACCCTGGAGGCGGTTCGATGCATCGGCTGTTGTGCTTCGGGACCAGTGATCACGGTTAACCAGGATACCCACGGGGGTCTGGATCGTTCCAGTGCGCTGAAGGTTATTGACGATTACAGCCATACGGCTTCTTAAAGGCAACGGGTAACGGAGGTTTTACGGGACCATGGCAAAACTAGCAGATAAAGCGGAATTGGAAGAAATTAGCAAAAAACTCCAA
>JASFJP010000097.1:0-10854 GCA_050121225.1 Desulfobacterales bacterium | reverse complement strand
GTGCCATTGATTTGGCTCTAATGCAACAGCTTGCCTGGTGGCTGCTCTTGGTGCTAATTGTGATTAAAATACTTGCCACATCCATCACGATTGGCTCGGGCGGTTCGGGGGGTATTTTTGCACCGTCCCTTTTTCTTGGTGCCATGGCCGGAGGATTTTTTGGAGCCGTGGTTCAAAACCTGTTTCCGAATGTGACGGCTTCGCCCGGGGCATATAGTATCGTTGGCATGGGTGCGGTGGTCAGTGCAACGACCCATGGGCCGTTGGCGGCTATTTTGATTCTGTTCGAGATGACCGGTAGCTACAAGATAATCCTTCCGCTCATGTTATCGTGTATTGTCGGTACGATTGCCAGTAGGCAATTGTTAAGAGATTCTATTTATACGCTAAAATTAACCAGACGGGGAATTGATATTCGGGAAGGAAAAGAAGTCAACACTTTGAAAAGCATGTTCGTGAAAGATGTGATGAACACCAATGTCGAAACCATGCCGGAAGGATTGCCTCTGAACCGCATGTCTGAAATTATATCCAAAAGTAAGTACAATAGTTTCCCAGTGCTCAATTCCGTAAACAAATTGGTTGGTATTCTTTCTTTCAACGACTACAGCGATGCGATTTTTGATGAAGACCTAAAGGATTTAGTGGTAGTTAAAGACCTGGCAACAGCCAAAGTCATAACAGTGTCTTCAGAAGATGATCTCTACTCGGCACTTGAAAAAATAAGCCGCGAAGATTATTCGACACTGCCCGTCGTATCCCCTCACGATTCCGCTCAATTGATCGGTATTATCACCCGACGGGATATTATCGGCGCCTACGAAAAAGCGGTCCTCAAAAAATCTCTGTTCAAAAGCTGAACCTAACTTCGCGCGTCTAAGGTGGCAGAGTATTTGAGAATGCCCACGGGTTCAATTTTTTAGATCGGGCAATGAAAGAAACTATAACAAAATGGTTCCAGCAGAAATCGGTATGATTCATTTTTTTCGAGTACCCTCGGATAAACCGGGTGAAAACAGTGAAACGACGGTCGTCGAAAAAGAAGCCGAGAAACGATCCCCGGAAGAGGAGGCCCACATTCTATGTCGTCAGTGCCATCAAATCATAACAAGCCCGGATGAACGCATGAGCATACAGGGATCACATCGTCACACCTTTGCCAACCCCCACGGCCTTGTTTTTGATATTGGCTGTTTCAGAAATGTAAAAGGTTGTGGCTATGCCGGGACCGCCACTGATGAATTCACTTGGTTTCCCGGTTACAGTTGGAGGGTTTGTTTCTGTGTCATGTGTCTCACCCATTTAGGCTGGATTTTTAGCTCAAAAGGAGGAGATATTTTTCATGGCCTGATACTTGACCGGCTCATTGAACCGAATTAGGTTCCTTCTGGAAGTGGCCCTTTTCACATTTACACCCGATTGGCTTCTAACTCATTTGGGTCGTTATAACATCAACGGAGGTATTCATAGACCATGGCAGAGATCAAAAGCACTCTTGATATCGTTCTGGAAAAGACCAAAAATCTGAAATTAAGTTCAGAGGAAATAAAGGAACAAAAAAACAAAGAGATCGAAATGCGCCTGAAGGGATTGCTGCAAAAATATCTGGATGGCATGCTGTCTTTAGAAAACTTTAATAACGATTACGTAAAGTTACGTAGTGATTGTGATTTAGCTGGCGATGCTATCTTAATTAATGAAATTGTCACTAGGCTCAAAGTGGATGAAGACAACCAGACGTTGCTGGGGTTGCTAAAAACATTCGGTATTACATCAACCGCTTTTGAATCGGTATTTAGTGATTATCAAAATGCCTATCAATCTGCTGCGCAAAACAGGATCGAGCAACTAAAAAATCAACTCGCAACAACTCATACCATATCGGGTTCTGCGGTTGTGCCCAACCTTAACGCAGATGAGCAGTGGCGCAGGGACGTGCAAGGAATTCGTATAAGATTTGAGGAAAAGTTAATCCGCGAAAAGGACAAACTGCGTAAAGATAACCAGAAAAGTTAATTTCCCACCTCAATTGCAATCCCATCAAAAATCTACCTATATTTGTATAAAAAAATATACCATGAATTATACAAAAATAGTCAGTTAATCATCCGCGATTGCATTAATCACGTTTCATCTTCGATATATATTTCAAATCATTAACAAAAAAACAATTGTACAAAATGGCATAATTATTGAAACATTAGATCCGTTTGTACAACAAGTTGCATGCAGACTGGGGGTAAGTCTGAAAAAGAAGATAATGATGTTATGGTGAACCGTATTCAATGCGCCGGTTGTACAACGATCAAGTTATCATTCTTTGAACTCAGTTGGGTGGTCAGTCTTCTCATCAATTCAAGCGACACGGTAAAGAGGGGTGTGCATTATGAATCAGTATGAAGTTAAATATATTGGGAAAGAAGAGTGGGAGGAGATTGCTGAAATCAAAGTTCTGGAAAGGTTATTTGAGGTTTTTGATCGGGTTACACCATCGATTCAGGAAATGATAAAAGGAAAACAAGTGCTAACCCCGCAAGCCATATTCCGAATTAAAGGCGGGCAACGAATATAGGAGATACGCTATTCCAATCTTGAAAACCGGGTTCTCTGACTCAGATCACAGATAGCTGGCTCTGCCGATAGCATAGTTCCGGAGTATTGGAATGATGGGCGCAATTCAGGCCGAGGTATATAAATCGTGTTCTGAACCCCGTCATTTTGTATGAAACCTTGTATGGCCAAAGTCGCTTTGACTATCAAACCGGCCTTTTCGAGGCCAGCGGCTGGGCTGACCGCGGCTCATATGTACCTAAACCAAAATTGTTCGATATGCTGAAAATTTGTCTGAACGTCTTTGGCACTCGTGATGATGTCACCATGCCCGGGCAGCAACCACTCCACATCCAAAGTCATCATTCGTTTGATGCTTTCCTTAATTTGTGCCCCATCTCCGCCCGGTAGATCGGTGCGACCGATTCCATCCTTAAAGACAAGATCTCCGGTGAATAAAGCTTTTTGAAACGGCCAGTATACGGTAACAGAACCGGGGGAGTGACCGGGGGTGTGAAATATACTTAATTCGAGACCGTCCAATGTTAGCTCGCCTTCCTTGAGAAAAAAATCCGGCTGGAACTCATCCAGGTCGATTCCGAAAGCGGCGCTCATCTGTTTTCCGATGGACGTCACCCATTGCCATTCCTCTTCATGCACGGTCATCAGCGATGGGCTGTCTTTGAAGAGTTGAACGCCCTCCAGATGATCCGGATGGGCGTGGGTGCAAATAATCACGTCTATGTCATTGATGCCCAGGTTCAAAAGCCGAAGCCCTTGTTGCACATGCTCAAAAAGGCCGCGGTGACCTGGATCGATTAGGATTCGGGTCGGACCGTCGATGAGATAGGCATTACAGTTGTTGGCAGTCATGGACTGCCACACAAAGGCGTGCAGGTTGTTAAAAACTTTCATATTTATCCGAATTTATCAATATTAAGGTCGAAATTTTTCTGGCACTTATAGAGCGTTTGTACCGCGTCAACTTTCCTTAAATTCAGCCACCAGCTGCTGTAGGGTCGCTTTCGCGTCGCCGAACAGCATCCGAGTGTTTTCTTTGACAAAAAGAGGATTTTCGACACCGGCAAAGCCGGCGGCCATGGATCGCTTTAAAACCATTACTGTTTTCGCCTTATCGGCATTGATTACGGGCATACCATAAATAGGGCTCGATTCAGTCTCCCGGGCAGCGGGATTGACAACATCATTCGCTCCAATGACCATGCATACATCAACCGTGTCCATGATGGGGTTGACATCATCCATTTCAGCCAGTTGCTCATAGGCTACATTGGCTTCGGCCAATAGTACGTTCATGTGACCGGGCATGCGACCGGCTACCGGGTGAATGGCATAGCGGACTTCGGCGCCGTTGTTTTCCAAAATTTCACCCAGCTCGCGCACTGCATGTTGCGCCTGAGCGACCGCCATCCCGTACCCGGGAACGATGACCACAGATCTGGCTGCCTCCAAAATATAGTATGCATCGTCCGGGCTGATGGGTTTGGGCTCACCCTGCACTTTGGAAACCTCCGCTTTGCTATGGCTAGTTTGGAGCCCACCGAAGAGTACATTTCCCAAAGATCGGTTCATGGCTTTGCACATAATGCCGGTGAGTATGAGTCCGCTGGCTCCGACCAAAGAACCTGCAACAATCAACACATTGTTTAGAATAATAAATCCGGCAGCACAGGCCGCGAGCCCCGAATAGCTATTTAATAGGGCAATGACGACCGGCATGTCCGCACCGCCGATCGGAATGACACCGAGGATTCCTAAAGCCAGCGAAAGCCCGATGATCGTGATAAACATCAAATAAGGCAAAACACCGGTGGGATATTGCAAAATTAGGGCGGCAAGAGCGACTATGGCAATGACTATGGCGGCGTTTAAAAATTTCTGGTGATTGAAGAAGATGGGCTTTCCCGGAATTCTTTCTGCCAGTTTAGCGTAGGCGATTAGACTTCCAGAAAAGGCCACTCCCCCGATTAGCACCGCCAAGATTACCGCTGTCCTGACAAAAAGAGTGCTGTCGGGTTGACTGTGAAAGTTTTCCCACCCGACCAGCAAACTCGCGATGCCGCCAAAACCGTTCAACAATGCAACCATTTGGGGCATGGCCGTCATTTTAACTAAACGAGCCGCAATCACCCCGATGCTGGAACCTATGACCAATCCGACGATAATCCAGGTAAAGGAGAGGCAGCACTCAAACAAGACGGCCGTCACGGCGATTAGCATCCCCAAGGCCGAGATCATGTTACCGCGACGGGCGCGTTCCGGTCGGCCAAGCATTTTGATGCCGATTATGAAAAGAATCGACGCGACGATGTACCCCAAATCTATCAAGTTTTGTGTGTAGTCCGTCATGGTTGTTCCTTGTTTTTGCGTTTGAACATTGCCAGCATGCGGTTGGTTACCAGGTAGCCGCCAACCACGTTGATAGTGGCAAAAACAACCGCTAGAGTACCCAAAATGGTTCCTAACGTATCAGCACCACTGCCGGTTGCCGTTAATGCTCCCACGATCGTAATACCGGATATCGCATTAGTGCCCGACATTAAAGGGGTGTGAAGTTGAGACGGCACTTTGCTGATGAGTTCTACACCTAGGAAAATGGCCAATACAAATACGAAAATGAGAAGACCGATAGACATGACGGATGCTCCTTATTTGGCTATATCAGAATAATGCTTGGCAATAACGGCATTGATAATTTGCCCTTCGTGAGTGATCAAACTTGATTGAATAATTTCGTCTTCGAAATTCAGTGTAAACCGTTTTGCTTCTGCATCCCAGAACTCGTCAATTAAATTATACAGATTCGATGAAAACATTTGGCTCGCATGGACGGCAACCCTACCGGGTAGATTTCCCAATCCGATAATCAACACTCCATCAACATAAATTTCTTTGTCCACTTCAGCCCCTGCGACATTGCCGCCGCTTTCCACAGCCAGATCAACAAGCACAGACCCTTTCTGCATACCGTGGACGATTTCCTCGCTGACAATGAGGGGTGCTTTGCGACCGAACAGTTGCGCAGTGGTTATCACTACGTCGGATGCCATGCAGACCTTGGCCATGCCTTCGCGTTGTTTCTGGAGCTGTTCGTCTGTGAGGGCCTTCGCATATCCGTCCTTGGTTTGGCCGGTTTCTCCCAGGTCGATTTTTACAAACCGCGCCCCCAGGGATTTAACTTGTTCTTCTACCACCGGGCGCGTGTCAAACGCCTCCACTCGTGCTCCCAGGCGTTTTGCGGTGGCAATCGCCTGCAGCCCGGCGACACCCACGCCGATCACAAACACGCGTGCGGGAGATATGGTGCCTGCCGGCGTCATCATCATGGGAAACAACTTGTTTAAACGTTCGGCGGCGAGAATGACGGCGACATACCCTGCCAGATTGGCCTGCGAACTCAACACATCCATCTTTTGCGCCCGGGTTATTCGTGGAATCATTTCCATACTGATGGCACTGATTCCCTTTGTCACAAAAGTGTCAATCAGTTCGCGCTCATTAAAGGGATCCAAAAGACTGACATAAATACAGCCTTCTCTCATTAACGCTGAGTCCTCCAAAGAAGGCTTACGGATCCGCAATACCATATCAGCGTTCTGAATGAGGGCATTGCGATCTGAAATTACGGTGGCACCTGCATCCTTGTATTCGGAATCGTCAACCTGGAGCGCATGTCCCAAACCGGATTGCACTGAGATGTTCGCGCCGGCGTTTACCAGTTTTGCGACGTGCTCCGGAATCAGCGGCACGCGGGTTTCCCCGGGGTGGACTTCTTTGGGTACGGCGATGTTCATTTTGAATAACAACTCCTTTTAAAATTGGTCTTTCTCGGTCGACCCCTCAAGCGCCGCTACCGAACTTTCTCCGCCGCTGATGCAATTCATTACCCGGTCGAAGTAGCCGGTTCCGACGAACTTTTGATGAGTTATCCCCATGTAGCCATCTTCTTTTTCATGGGTGAACTCGGCTTGTTGAAAATTTGAATATGCCAGCATACCGTCTTTTTTATAACTGAGGGCCAGGTCAAACATGCCCATGTTCAGAGTGTGAAATCCCGCTAAAGTGACAAATTGAAATTTATAACCCATGGCGGCCAACTCTCGCTGGAATTTGGCAATTTCGCTGTCATCCAAATTGCCTTTCCAGTTAAAGGAGGGGGAGCAGTTATAGGCTAGAAGTTTATCGGGGTATACGGATTTGATGCCTTCGGCGAACTTTTTGGCTTCTGCAATGTCCGGCCGCGAGGTTTCACACCATACCATGTCGGCGAACGGGGCATATGCCAGGCCGCGGGCAATGGCGGCGTCGACCCCGTTTTTTACGTAAAAGAATCCCTCCGATGTACGGTCTTGACTGGTGATAAATGCTTTGTCACGCTCGTCAACATCACTGGTGAGCAGTTTGGCGGCCTCTGCGTCTGTGCGTGCAACCAGAACAGTGGGTACACCGCAGATGTCGGCTGCCAGCCTTGCTGAAACAAGCTTGTTGATAAACTCCTGGGTTGGAACCAGCACTTTGCCGCCAAGGTGCCCGCATTTTTTAGCAGAAGCAAGTTGATCCTCAAAATGAACACCGGCCGCACCGGCATCGATCATCTGTTTCATTAGCTCAAACGCGTTCAGCGGGCCGCCAAAACCGGCCTCTGCATCCGCAATGATTGGAGCGAACCAATAGGGACCTCGTTTGCGTCCATCTAACACTTGAATTTGATCCGCCCGGCGCAACGCATTATTGATCCGTCGAACAACTTCCGGAACACTGTTTGAGGGATAAAGGCTCTGGTCCGGATACATTTCGCCGGCAAGATTGGCGTCAGCGGCCACTTGCCATCCGCTTAGGTAAATGGCCTGCAAACCTGCTTCAACCTGTTGGACGGCCTGGTTACCGGTCAGTGCGCCCAGTGCCGCTATGTAGTCTTCCGTCTGCAGCAAATACCATAACCGCTTAGCGCCAGCTTCGGCAAAAGAGTATTCGATTCTCAGGGTGCCGCGCAGTTTGAGTACATCTTCGGGAGTATACGGACGACTAATTCCTTTCCAGCGAGGATCGTTGTCCCACTCGAAGCGTATTAAATCGACTTCGTCTTCGAGGATCTCATGGCAGGAAAGCCTTTCACAGAGTTCTTCGGCTTTTTGCTGAATGGTTTTGCTCATTTTCCTCTGTCCTTTCTGAAATGAATTTTAGCCCAGATATTCGTATGCTCGTAAAGTCAAAAACTCTTCCAGTTCCTCGTTAGAGATTATTTCGTCGAAAAGCTCGGCTGCTTTTTCGTAATTACCGGCGGTATAGCGTTCCTCTCCAACATTCAGCTTAATTTTTTGCAGTTCTTCCCTCATCACCTCGCGAAACATTTTCAGAGTAACGTTGCGTCCATCGGATAGAATCCCTTCGGGATGATGCACCCATTGCCAGACCTGGGTGCGAGATATTTCGGCGGTGGCGGCGTCTTCCATTAAGTTGTATATCGGTACACAACCCAGTCCGTCCAGCCAGTTAGCCATATACTGGATACCGACGTCGATGTTGATACGCAGTCCCTCTTCAGTTATCGTGCCGGCAGGAAGTTTTAAAAGATCATCGGCGGTGACCATCACATCCTCTCGCAGTTTGTCAATCTGATTGGCGGCGGGCATGGCCTTGTCGAATTCTTCCTTGGCGATACCAATCAGTCCCGGATGTGCTACCCACGTACCGTCGTGACCGTCTTTGGCTTCGCGGATCTTATCCTCGCGGACTTTCTGCAGCGCAGCTTCGTTGGCCTGCGGATTATCCTTGATCGGTATTTGCGCTGCCATCCCGCCGATGGCATGGGCACCGCGCCGATGGCAGGTTTTTATAACCAGCATAGAGTAAGAATGCATGCAGTGGCGAGTCATGCTGATTTGGGCACGGTCCGGGAAGATATAACCAGGAACATTTTTAAAGCGTTTAATAAAACTGAAGATATAATCCCACCGCCCGCAATTCAGACCGGCCATATGATCTCTGAGTTCATAGAGAATTTCCTCCACCTGAAATGCCGCCAAAATTGTTTCAATTAACACAGTTGCTTTAATGGTTCCTTTGGGAATTTGTAATAATTGCTGGGCCCGAACGAAAATGTCATTCCACAGCCGGGCCTCGAGATAGCTTTCCATTTTCGGAAGATAAAAATACGGTCCCGTTCCATTTTGCATTAGTTTTTGGGCATTGTGGAAGAAGTAAAGCCCGAAATCGAAAATACTACCGGAAATCGGCTCATTGTCGACCATGACGTGCTTTTCCACCAAATGCCAGCCGCGGGGCCGAACAATGAGTACGGCGGTCTTTTCGTTAAGTGCGTATTTTTTACCCCCGGGGCTTTCAAAAGAAATGGTTTTGTTAACCGCATCGCACAGGTTAATTTGACCCTGGATGTTTCCTTCCCAGGTGGGTGAGTGAGAGTCTTCAAAATCCGCCATAAACCCGTTTGCCCCGGAATTAAGAGCATTAATGACCATTTTGCGATCCACCGGCCCGGTTATCTCCACTCGCCGGTCTTTAAGATCTTCGGGAACCGGAGCAACCTTCCACTCGCTCTCGCGTACGTCTCGAGTTTCCGGTAAAAAATCCGGCAACGCCCCGTTGTCGATTTCGGCCTGTACTTTTTGACGTCGCTCGAGCAACTCCCGACGACGCATTTCGAATTCACGTGCCAGACTACCGACGAATTTGAGCGCTTCCGGTGTTAGGATCTTAGCAAATTCTGCGGTTGCGGAACCGGTAACTTCGATTCCGTTCGTTTTCACCGTTGCATTCATGTTCGTTTTCCCTCTTACGAAATTGGTTGATTAAAGATATACAATTGGGTTCCTTCTTAAGGAATTCGGAAAATCAGGCTGGTACTCGTTATTTATTTCCATGGTTTTAAGGAATCGGTGGAAGTAAATTTCTGTCAATTTAAGACCGATTTTCTTTTTCGTCAACGGACAGGATGCATTGTTAACTTCTTTTTAACCGCCGGTTGCGTGAATAGGGGAAAATATGCTGCAGTTCCCCGGCTTTTATCGCATTTTGGGTTTGTTGCCAGTAATCTGCCTCAAACAGATCGGAGTGGTGTTGCAGGAAAACTTCCCTTAGGGGTCCAGATAAAGCTAAAAACTTAACAAATTCTTCAGGGAAGACATCATTCTCCTCCACATAAAACCACGGTTCGGAGGCAAGTTCGTCTTCGTAACTGGCAGACGGCGGTAGTTTTCTGAAGTTGCAGCTGGTCAACGGGCACAGTTCGTCGTAGTCATAAAACACGACGCGGCCATGGCGCGTCACGCCGAAATTTTTTAGCAGAACATCGCCGGGGAAGATGTTACTGACGGCCAATTCTTTGATGGCATTACCCCAATCGATGACGGCTTTTCGGGCTTCGGATTCCTTGACCTCCCTTAAAAAAATATTCAGTGGCGTGACGCGACGTTCCACATAGGCGTGATCAAGGATTAGATGTTCATTTTCAACTCGTACGGAGTTGCCGGCATCCTGTATCAACTCATCGAGCAATTTTGGGGAAAAGCAGCACACGTCGAATTTTAAATGTTCAAATTCTTGGGCATCCACCAGACGTCCGGCACGATCGTGTTTGAATACCAGATCATATTTCTCCATCACTTCCTGGCGTGTGGTGTTTTTAGGAGTGTCAAATTTATCCCGAATCAATTTGAATACCAAATCGTCGTTAGGCATATTAAACACTATCATGACCATTCCCCTTTCGCCCGGGGAAGCAGCGAAGCGGTCATCATAGCACACCGTCAGGTGATCCATGAGTTCTCGATACATTTCGGTCTTACCATGTTTGTTGAAACCGGTTGAAATATAAAGTTCGGCTAGGCGTTTACGCGGCAAAATGGTTTTTAAAAAATGCACCAGATCATAAGGACGCTCGGCCTCCACATGGAAATAGGATCGGGTAAAGCTAAACAGAATGCTGACATCGTCTTCCTTTAGGAGCACTCCGTCTACCACGATGCCTTGCGGTAAATTCAGCAATGCGATCGCCAGGGGAAACAGAGTGATATTTGTATAAATGCGGCCGATCAGGTATGCACCCATACCGCGGTAAAATACACTTTTCACGATTTCGATGCGATCAATTAACCCTTCCGAAGCGCTGTTTTTGATGTGATCTTCAATTTCAGCAGACACCAGATCGGCGTCACGTGGTAAGTTTTGAAAGGATGCCATCAAGAGGTAATCGGCTAATATCTTTTGAATTAACTCGGCGGTAGTATCCGAACCGTTATAGGTACGAAAAATCTCTGATGATTT
>JASFJP010000096.1:0-10863 GCA_050121225.1 Desulfobacterales bacterium | reverse complement strand
CTCTGAAAGGTTTTATTTCAGCCATTTACGTCAAGACCTTGGTTGATCATGTTCTAATAAAAATTTTTGTATCACAGGTTAGAGTTAATTTTCAAATTGAAAACAGGCCAATACGTCAATTTTTAATAAATTTATTCCATAAAATCGCAATAGATTTTGCATGTTGGACCAAAATCGAAAGGTTGATTTCACCGCCAGCAATCCAATCCTATTTCCTTTTAAGATAATTTAAATATTACCGATATAAACTGTAACAATCGAGATGGGTCTTCAGCCGAGGCCTGACGTTTTAAGCAACCGATCGTAACGATCTAATTTTTTGGGTATCCACCGGGATCGCCAAAATGAAAAAGGGGGGCATTTAAACCATTTTTTCATTCGGATGGTCTGGTAAACTGCAACATTTATTTCGAGGGGCATTTGGCGCGTTCAACCATTAACAAAAGAGAAATTTTAAAAAAACACAAGGACTTTTGGATCATTTCCGAAGGCCGGGACTCCGCTATTGCCGGGAATGTAATTGAGGATGAAGGCGTCAGCGGGCCGGTCAAGGAATACTATCTATCGGGTATCGGTCGTTATCTACTAAACCCGAAAACGATTGAAGTTAGAAAAAAGCTGATTGGCTGTGAGATCCATTACAAGCAACGCGGGCTAAAAAAAATACACCATTTCTTTCGCCGATTTTTACCGATGGGTTCGAAGCGGAAGCAGAAAATGGCGTATTCACCGGAGGTCATTTTATCCCGATATAAATTGCGCATCCCACATCTGCAAGATCCGGGTCTCGAAGACCATTTAACTACTATTTATAAACGGTTGCGGTTTTACGATTCCGTCTCGAAACGGCTGGCTAAGCTTAATCCACGCACGATAACTCAGATTGTCGGCATTTGTGAAGATATCGGCGGTAATTTTTCCTATTTAAAACTGCAAGGCAGTATCGAGGAAAAAATTAAATACATTGATAGCGTAATTTCAAAAGATGTCCGTGTTCTTCTCAACCGGGCATGCGTTGCCGAGGGATTGTTTGAGTTGAGGGGATATGATTTTGAATCTCATTCGGCGGATAAATTCTATCAGATTCTTTCCTACAATTCCAACGGCCAACAAAAAGCCTGCGTCCTGACAGATACCCATTCCATTGATTTCTACCTTAATGATACACAGCTCCTGAGATACATGCATTTACTGGAGCTTTCGCTGAAAGCCAATCCGGGTTTGAGAAACACCTTCGATCTGAGTATTCAGGGGAAGATAAAACCGCTAAAGCTGTTTTTTAACAAAAAACTCGAGATCGACTATGCGAAAGCTCATTTCCCTGAAGTTTATAAAATTATTTTCAATGAACTGAAATTGGGACCGAATCAGCAGAATCTGATTAAACCAATCTTAAATTACCTACAAATCGGAGTGTCTCTTAACTTTCTTCCGCGTGCCGATACCGATGAGGGTCGCATGCATACACACACATCTGTTTTGCACGATATTAGAGCAGTGGAACCGCTTCGGAAGAATTTGGCCAAGGTGTATGCGGAAATACAGAAAAGGACATTTGATTCGGATGCCGGCGTGTATTACCTGCTGGATTCCTTTGATGGGTTTAGCAATGCCAAGTGACTACAACAAAAATGATTACCGCTGGATAAAAGAATTACTGGATTACCCCGGTGAATTAGAGAGGCGTCTTGGCAATTTTGAGGACACATCCCAAATCCAGCTTCCGGATGATCCTATCGACCGTGTCATTTTTCAGAATCGCGCCAGAAGAGCTATCCGCAAAATTGCCCAGAACAGGGGACACATTCTGATGGTAGGCCGGCCGGGCACAGGTAAATCCATGCTGGCCAACATGTTCAAAGAAGTGCTGGTGAAATCCATCGGAGACTATCTGAGACCGAAGGATGCGATTGTCGTCTATCCGGGAAAAGACCGCAACCATGTTCGATTTGCCTATGAAAATCCTTCGAAGATAGATAAAGTAATTACCGATGTCATCAAGGCCATTGAAACCGCTCGCAACAGCGTTGACGAATTCAGTCTATCGGATCAGATTCGATCGGCTCGTCTGGTGAAATTGGGCTTGATTTGCGCAACAGGTTTGGGTGTGGGGTGCGGTTTTTTCTTCCCACCGTCCTTTATTGCAGCGGGTATTACCGGTATGGGATCGATTTTTTTGTATATGCAGGAAAGTAACCTCAAGACCCAGGAGAAAATTCAAAGGGAGGTCAATGCTGGCACCACAAACGACGTCAAACACCTGCAGGATATGATTCCTGAAGTCCTGTACGATCCCAGGAAAGATCAGGACTTGATGGCCCGAATATCAGAACCGAGTGCCCGCAACATGAAAGGTGGATTCCGGCATGATCCTTATCAGTCGGGAAACCTTCAAACCCCAACTCATAAACGAGCCTATCTCGGTGCTCACGCAAAATCACCTATTATTTACATAGATGAGCTGAAAACGCTAGTCAAAGTTGGCTATATGGCAGATCTATTGGAGCTCATGCAAAACAAAAGATATATACTTGAAGGCGGCAGAAGCACGGGGAGCGGTGCGGCAGACCGTTCAGAGAATCATCTCAAGGCAGACAATATTATTGTGGCATGCTGCAATCACGACACTCTAGCCTATCTTCAAGATGAAGGAGACGGCGCCTTTCTCAGCCGAATAGAAGATAAAGGCGAAATTATTCACATGGAAAGCGCTGTGCCTGAAACTGAAGAAAATGTCAGGCAAGTCGCCCAGTACATCAAGCAGGAAATCATTAATTTGGGGAAAGAGTTTAAAGCAACCTGGGGTGAAATTATCGACACGGAGGGATATGATAGTGTCAAGAAAAGAAGCGAGCACATTTACGGTAGACAGCTACCGCCAGATTTTAAACTGACAGAGCGGGAGTTTTCCCGGGCTGCAGTTTTGGAAATCATCAAGGAATTGCGCTGTCGCTCTTCGGATGGCAAATTAAGCAGCATATTACGGCCCATAAACGGCATCATAAAATCCGCTGAGTTTGAAGCTGTTCTTGAAAACGCTGCGCTGGTTGCGCCGGAGCATGTCCGTAAGTCTTTGAATGAGCATCTGAGCCTGGAGGGTGGACTATCCCGAGAAATAGGCGAGCACAAAAAATATCTCAAGAATTATATTAGATCGATGACCGATTCAATAGGGTATGTTGTCGGTTTAGCCGTGATTCATTCCAAAGCAAGTGGTCAGATGTATGGCCAGCCCCTGCCGATCCACGGTCAGATCAATGTGGGCAACGCCGACAAAGTCGTCGCACCGGGAAAGATCGGTGACATTGCCAAAGCGGCAGCGCAAAACGTTAGAGCATCCATAAAAAAGGTGTTAAACAAAATCGGTGCACCTTATGTCGGTTATGAAATGTATGTTGACTATATTCAGGCACATGGCGGGGTAGAGGGAGACAGTGCCTCGGTGGCCATGGATATTGCACTCATATCCGACTTCATCAGGCAGCCGGTCAATCAGCGTTATGGCGTGACTGGATCTCTAACGGGCGACATCATTCTAGCGGTTGGGGGCGTGACCGAAAAAATTCGTTCGATCATGGACCCGGTGCTGGGAATGGAAGGCGCCTGCATTCCATGGTTGAACAAGTACGACATCGAGCCGCTTCTGATCAATACCGTCAATGAATATATCCAAAAAGAAGAAATCCCGGGCATACGCATTTACCGGCTGGATGAGAAAACGGATCCCTTTGATATCTATTTCTGCAAAACCAAGTACAATGCGTACAAGATCCTAATGGGACTGAACAAAGAGGAAGTTGAAGTTCGAATGGCCGAACGCAGTAAGCAGGATTCGGAGTTCATGCACAATGTTAGGGGGGATTTTGATTCTTGAAATCTATTTTTAGAGGAACCAGATATATCTTCTTTAAATCAACCAGAAATGAGACGTTGTCGCTTTTCAACTTGGATTGATCGAATTGCATGCGCATGGGCTCATAGAATTCTTTCTCTAAAACAATATCAAACGTTCCTGCCCGCGGGCTGAAGATCAGGGTTTCCTTTTGCTGCCAAGGATAGTTCAGCCGCGCACTAATTTTTCCCTTAGGATCAGTATGTCCGATTTCCAGGGGAACCGGTTTTTTAGACCGAACATAATCAAAACCGGTATCGACAAAATAGACCTTCACATTTTTGACAGGTCGCAAGGTCGCCTGATCAAAAAGCTGACCTTGGACAACAAAGATTGTAATGCGGTTCACATATTTGACCGTGCACGCTACAATCGCAAGCAGAATTGTTAGCAAGACGATAGCGCCAAATTTCCTGCAGTATTTAGAATACATAGTACATCGTTATACAAATGAGGTTCATGCAAATCCCATTGAATGCAGCCATTTTGCATCAAATTACATGTGTCTCGAAGCCTTCTTGAATATCAGTCCGCAACTATTGCATCCGAGGTATATGTTCCCCATTTACCGACGGAGACAACACCGTCTTGTTGAAGCCCTTCGGCAATTGATTCAAAAACAGCGTCAATTGCCTTAGCCGCGGCCTTTTGCGATACTCCGTCCAGTTTTTCAGATACGCGTACGACGAGTTCTTTTTTGGTCATTTCAATACGTACTCCTGAGTTGTGGTCTATTGCCACTGCTTGATGCTGTTTGATGTAATCCATTTTGTTTACGATCAATTGGGGTGTCACACTCCCTAATGTACTCAGAAAGTCTCACATCCGCCAATCGGCTGACCGTCAAAGCCTTTTTAAAAAGGAGTCACTTGGTCTTTAAAAGCCGCCGCAGATCTGCGATGTGTCGGGCCGGATAAACACGTGTTGGGCAAACCCGGCTGCAATTCAATGCCCGCGTGCATAGGCGCTCTCCACGATAACTTCCCGCCAGATTTAAGAGTTCCGGGCCCTTTTGCGGTTGTTTTTTCAACTCGTTGTGCATGGCCGCTAACGCCGCAGGCCCTAAAAAGTCCGTGTTTTTGTGAGTTACCGGGCACGCCGACATGCAGGCGGCGCATTCGATGCAGTTGTCAAACTGCTGAAATTGCTTGATGCCTTCCGGCAGCTGTGAGGATGACGTGTTTTCAGATTTTTTCAGATAGCTCCAGTTTCGGGAAATGTCTTCATAAAAGCGGGAAGTTTCTACCACCAGATCTCCAATCACCTGATACCCTTCAAGAGGCGTGAGGCGGACGGTATCGCCCTTTAGATCGTCAATTTTCGTTATGCAAGTCAGCTTCTCTCGTCCGTTTATTTTACAGGCACACGTGCCGCATGAGGAATGATGGCAGGAATGTCGGTACATGAGTGTCTTGTCCTGCTCCAGGCGGATTTTTTCAAGACCCTCAAGCACACTCATGTCGGTTTCTGCCTGGATTGAGTAATCTTGAAATCGGGGCGGATCGATGACGTCGGGTTTAAACCGCAAAATTCGAAATGTAAATTTTCTGGCATCCATACTTGATTCCTTGTCAAGATCGCAATCGAAATTATTTCTATAGCCCGATTCCCCGGCAGATCTGCAGCGGGGAGTCTTCATTTGCAAGTATCCATGTTTATTGGTAGAACATCCGCCAGTGCATCAATTTTTCTGTTTTTGTTTGGCAAAGAAGATTCCTGCCGGTTTTGCGACAGACTGAGTCCGCCGATTTCTCCGCCATGGCTCGCAAAGTAGTTGCTTTGCCGCCGATGACCGATATCAGCCCCTCAAGATTATCTCTTCGCCTGTGATCAAAGTAGTCGAAAGCGCGGCTAATTTCTTGTGGTAAGGTTGTTTTTGCCTGCTTGATTAATGGACGCGAGGCGCACCAGACCGAGTGAATCGGGGTGTTTTTAGCCACCGGTACCATTTCAGAGCACAAGTCCGTGATTTTTTGGACATGGTCGGCAGGGATTTCAATAGCGTCGGGATTTTCAGTCAACCACAGCGTCGTTCCCAATATCGTCAGATTGCGCTGGGGGACGATAATGTCACCCTCAGCGGCTTTGTGGAGCCGGCTGATCACCATGTTAATTAAGCGACCCTTTAAAGCCAGCATCACACCAGGACCCGGTTGAATTGGCAATTGAATGCCGGCCAGTGAGCAGATCGCACCTGACCAGGCGCCGGCGGCATTCACGAACAAGTCCCCCTTCACCTCAAATTCGCGATGGGTTTTGTGGTCAAGAATTTGAACACCTGTGACGGTTTCGTTTGTGATGTGAACACCGGTGACTTCTGCAAAGCTGTGGATGTCCGCACCGTTGGCCCTGGCTGTGGCAAAAAAACACATGGGCAGTCGCCAGGCATCCATCGTTGCATCCGGTACTTGAACGGCCATTTTTATCTCGGGGTGCAATGCGGGTTCGATGGCCAAGGCTTGTTCCGCTCGAAGTTCCAAGATCGGAATACCACACTCTTCGCATTTTTCAAGAAAGATGCGGCGATAGGCCATATCGGCATCATTCATCGCCACAAACAACCCGTCATTTTGCTCGATGGCCTGGGGGGCAATTTGGCGCAGGATTTTATTTTCCTGAATGCATTCTATTGCAGCCTGAGGATCGTTGACCGCATACCGGGCTCCGCTGTGGAGCAGTCCGTGATGCCGGCCGGTAGTTCCGGACAACAACTCCCCCCGCTCATAGAGAGAAACTTTGAACCCGCGCAGCACCAGGTCATGGGCCAAAGCCGCCCCTGTCCCGCCGCCGCCTATAATCACCACATGTTCCATGCTAGAAATTGCCTTCAGGCCCCTTTTATTGCCCATATGATTTCAAAAGGGCAACCATAAAATCCCAAACCCGGACAATAGAAGGGATAAAAAGCCTTTCATTCGGCGAATGGGGATCTTTTATAGTAGGGCCGAATGAAATCATTTCCATGCCCGGATAGGTATCGCCGATAATCGCACACTCAAGCCCTGCGTGAATCGATTCAACCTCTGCCTCCTGGTTGAAAACCTGCCGATAGATCTCCTTACAACGCCGCAGGAGTGCGGATTGCAAATTTGGTGACCAGGGGGAAAATTCACTGTCGGATTTGGTTTCCGCGCCGGCAAGGGTTGCGATCGAGTTAATGACCGTTGTGACTTCATTCATCCTCGACATCACCGAACTTCGCTGACTGGTTAAAATTTGCAGGGTGGCATCCTTTATTTCAACTGTTGATAGGTTGTTTGAAGTTTCAACCAGGCCCTTTAGAATCGGAGACATCCCCATGACGCCATGAGGCAGGGATAAAAGCAGACCAATCACGATAAGGGTCTCCTGCACGTCAAGCACCGTGTTACCCTGCGGTCCGGAATCAGCCCGTGAAAGTGAAACGGAAAGAGAAGGATCGACGGCGTCATATTCGGTTTTAACGATGCGTTCAAACTCGTTTACTGTATTGAATAATGCCTCTGTATCAGACGGATCACAAGCGAACACAGCCTGGGCATTTCGGGGAATAACATTATGGGCTGATCCGCCGTTGATTGATACCAGCCGTACATCGCATACTGCACCCAATTGGTGCATGGTGCGCGCGAGAATCTTGTTGGCGTTGGCTCGTTGCTTGTGGATGTCAATGCCGGAATGGCCGCCATGCAGGCCTTGGATTGTTAGGCTGAGAAACTGGCTGTCTTCGGCAAGATCGTTAAATGTCAACTTGCGGGAAATGAGCGTATTTCTACCTCCGGCACACCCGATGGTAAACACTCCTTCGGTTTCTGAATCGACGTTGAGCAAGACGTTACCCTCAATAAATCCGGATTCTATCTGTTTGGCACCATTTAGGCCTGATTCCTCATCCACTGTAAACAGCAGTTCAAGCGGTGGATGAATCACGCTCTTATCGCCAGCCAACGCCAGCGCGATGGCAATGGCAATGCCGTTGTCCGCGCCCAATGTGGTATTTTTCGCCCTCAACCAATCGCCGTCGTACTTTAGACCGATTGGATCTGTGGTGAAATCGTGACTCGAGTCGGGCGACTTCTCACATACCATGTCCATATGGCCTTGGATGACAATGACCGGTGCATGATCATACCCGACTGTCGAAGGCACATTGATCAGTAAGTTGCCAGCCGCATCTTTTTTTACACGAAATCCTCTAGTGCTGGCCCACTGTTCCAGCCAAACCGTGATTTTTTCTTCCCTTTTGGAACAGCGTGGAATGGTGTTGATTTGCTGGAATATTTCTAAAATTTTTCTGGTGTTGGTATCCATATAGTCCCCGTCTTTTTCCGTTGAATATACGCCAAGGGATTGGTTTCAAAGTCCATGACAAGAATAAACGATCAATTTATGGATGTTTCTAGGGTGACTGTCAAGGGATTCTTATGCCTGCATTCACAGTGAGGTATTTGGCAAAGCAGATTATACGCATCGCCGGGTGTCTATTTTGATTTTACGTGGTGTCTGTTTAATGTTACTAGAAATTGTTCATTTTTCTCTTTGCTTTCAAACTTCATCAGTTGCTATATAGGCTAAGGTTTGCGGTTGAATTCAGAATCGTGTCACTATGGCTTTGGTTGCCGAAGATGTTTACATAGAGAAAGAAATGCAACACGAATGATACCTGCCAAATCGAACGGAGGTGGTTATGCCGTTGTTTGACTTATCTGAATTTTTCAAATTATCGTCCGTTTTGAACTACAATCTGAGTGCTGCATCGCTGAATCGTTACAATGTGCTGATGTACATCACCGGCGATAAGCGATTGGATCCAGACGATAAAATGGACCGGGAAAAGAAAGCCATCGTTATGGAGGCCCTGGATTACCTTTTCAGTGCCTACCGGCAAAAGCGCAGACGATTAGGGCCGATGGCGGTTTTACATCCCTTGCGGGCGGCGGCCTTGTTCACCCGCTCATGTGATTTCCTCAACCTCGTTGATCTGCTCTCAACGCTGTTTCACGATATTCTCGAAGACGTTAATTCGGTAGAGTTTGGTGTGCGACAATGGAAATCCATGGAAGGACAACTGTACAGCCTGTTAAAGCGTTTGACTCCGGCAGACGAATCCCAACTGATTTCGACCCTCCTGAGCTTGACCCGGACCCCTAATGAATCCTACTATCAGTATGTCGGTCGCCTTCTGGATAATGCTCAAGATACACCCGAGGTAGTTCATGTCAAGCTGGCAGATAGATTGGACAATACCTTGGATATGCGTATTGATTTGCAAGACCCTCTTGCCGGAATTGATTTTTTCGAGAACATTTTTCAGGTAATGTTTGTTAACAACTATTCCGGATATCGGCCGAGACTCGATCATGCTCCCACTACCGTGTTGAATGGTGCCCGACGGCTGTATCAGCTGTTTAAAAATGCGGTGTTGTTATCGCTCATCCGACAACAGATGCCGGGCGCAAGCCATCGAGGGGTAACGATTTTATTTGATGCCGTGTCCGAAGCCAGTTTGAAGGAAGCCCAACGGACACTAATGCATTTGATCGGCTACCATGTAAAGGAACTGAATATCCAGCGAAAGCTGCTGTTGGAGGCCATGGAATACTGCTACAGCGGGAGAAGCGATCTGGTCACCAAACCGGATGGTAAGCAGTTGTTGGACGGCTTGTTCTCGACTTATTTCGGACACAAATCAAAAAAAAATCGTCATCGGCAGCTGGACATGCTCTATCAGAATAAATCCTTGATGTTGGAAGCATCGGTGGCATTCATGGTCATATTTTTGAGTTTTTTGAATGATGACCACTACTACATCCAAGGCATCAGTGCTGATGGTATCGAACCCACCTGATTTTGTCTGCGGGCTGGCGCCTGTCGACTGACTTTGAAAGAGACGTTATCGCATGCGAGATGAACAAGGGGATCCTAATTTTTTTGCGCCGAAGCCAGATATGACACCGGCAACCTCAGAAATATTGCCGGCGTCGAATGTCTGGCAAGAAACCTACGCTGTAAGATCCTACGAGGTGGATTGCCGGAGCCGGTTATCGATTCTCTCAATATTCAATTTTATGCAGGAGGCCGCAAGCCGGCATGCCGAGGTGCTCGGAGTTTCAATCCAACAACTGTTTGCGGAAAACTATACCTGGTTGCTTTCCCGTCTCAAAATCAAAATCGCTTCTTTTCCCGTCTTAAACGATCAGATCCAGGTCCACACCTGGCCGTCGGGAACTCAACGATTATTTGCCCTGCGTGATTTTGCCCTGATTCATGTTGATGATCGTCCCATAGCATCTGCCACTTCTGCCTGGTTGGTGATCGACCTTCAAAAACGACGTCCGGTACGGATTGCTCCTTATGTGGAGCGGCTCAAACCGCTTGAAGGAGCTCACATCCTGACGGACACGCTTGCCAAGCTGCCGGGATTGAAGCAGTATAGGTATGAACATGTATATCAGGTGCGGTACAGAGATCTTGATATCAATCAGCATGTTAACAATGTTAGTTTTGTGGAATGGATAGTAGAAAGTATTCCAAAAACCACGTTAGCGTCTTCGATGTTATCTGAGATGGAGATTAATTTTCTAGCGGAAGCCTTTGAAAGCGATGGCATTCTCGCCCGCTGTCAGCCTCAAAATTCTGCCAACACAATATTCGATCACAGCCTTGTACGGGAACAGGACGGCCAAGAGCTAACACGGGCAAGGACGAAGTGGCGAGAAATTGATTGATCCAACCGAACCAATCGACCTGAACCTTTACTTTCCAAAAAGCTTCTATTTCTCCAGCCAATTCGAAAATTTTTATTCGTCATAGAAGATTCGATTTAGGCACCCAAAATATATTCGGGCTCAAAAAAATGTGTATAGGTCTTGGCTAATATGCAAATTCATCAGCCAGTAGCTGCAGGTAGTCAATTATCCTTTTAACTCAATTTTAAAAAAAAGGTCGTGGTTTGACATTAATAAGAAAGTGATAAATTTATAAGCTTGTTA
>JASFJP010000095.1:0-10932 GCA_050121225.1 Desulfobacterales bacterium | reverse complement strand
CGAGATAACGCCCATAAACCGGTTGAATTTTATGGCATAGTGGCTTAGTCCCTGTTGCACAAATTGCTCGGAGATTTCTTTGTCTTCTTCAAGGATCGTTTGAGCTCTTTGCTCCCACCCATCTTCGTCCAGCGCCAGAATGTCTTCAATTTTTTTTCGATAAATATCGGCAACCGGCAGTTCTGAGTAGGCATTTACAAACCAAGGCAGCACGCGACCGACCTTTTTCAATAAGAGGTTATGCTTCTTGCCAAAATTGAGGCAGGATGCATCGGTGAAGTTTTCCATTTGAGACATGCGATCAAAATCGATGAAATTACCGTTTTTGCTTATCTCATAGGCTTTGGTGCCCGGAAAGGGGAAGAAAAACGACCAGCGATAACGTCCGGGTTTGGCAGCAGCCACTAATTTAATCGTCGCCATCAGGTCTTCGTAAGTTTCATTCGGCAAACCAATCATTAAGAAAATGGATGTATGCAGTCCGTGCTTATGGGCGGTGTCGATAGCCTCGATAATTCGTTTGTTTTTCATTCTGCGTTGAAGTATCTGCAGTCGGATGCGCTCACTGCCGCTCTCCACCCCGAACTTGACGATTTTACAATTTGCCTCTGCCAGGTAACCGGCCCTCGTTTGGTCGAAAAATCCGACATGCGCATTGACTACAAAAGGCAGGGAACTGGTTTTTTTGTAGGCCGCACAGAATTGTTCTACGTAATCTCGGTAAAACGTGAATAGATCATCGTCCAAAATAAACATTTTGATATTGCGGTAATGGGTCAAAAGATAATCGATCTCGGTCATCATTTGCTCGACATCAAAGTGCCGGATGTAGTTCAACCCCTTGAAACTGCAATGGAGGTCTTGGCGGTATTGGGATACGAGCTGGTGATTAAAGCAGTAGGTGCACGAAAAGGGGCAACCGCGGGAAGCCATTAGACCGATCCATCCGTTTTTGGCATCGATTATTTTTTGGAAATCAAAAATGTCATAATCTTTAAACGGCAATTTTTTTAAATCAGGCAGCGGTCTCAGCGGATTCAGCTGGACTTTGCCGTTGCGCATAAAGCCAAGATTTCTGACAGTGGTGACGTCTTCCGTACGACCTAATTTTTCGGTGAATTCAGTCAGCGCCTCCTCGGCTTCCCCACGAATGATGTAATCAAACAAGCCGGATTGCAACACGTCCTCTCCGGCAGCCATCGTATGAATACCCCCGCAAATCAAAGGTACATCTGTAACGTTGCGGACCCAGCCGGCTAAACGTTTGGCATATGGCCACTGATTGGTTACAACGGAAAAACCAATCATATCAGGTTGTTCCTTTTTAATACGGCGCATAAATTGATCTTGGGACGGCAATGGTTCAATATTTTCGCAAAGCTGCCAAAGGTTTACATCGTGACCTGCCTGTTTAAGGACTGCTGACAGATGGGCGATACCGTAGTTGAATCCTACCTGTGAACCGGAGTTGGGATAGACGAAAAGAATCTTCATGTTACCTTGTTTATAATGCCATTTGAGTCAATCTTAATGGTGCCTGTTGTTTTGTTGCAGGCGGGTCAAGGTTGGTTGCATCTTAAGTGAATTCCTGCGGCTTTACGCGTCGCTCGTTTATGATTCGAGCGACAATATCGTCAACATCAATAGAGGTCGGATCGGTTAGGGTATCGACGTGGACGATATTGCTGCTATTTTTTCCAAACGCACTCCAGCGCCGGATGAAGCGCATGTTATTTGAACCTGCAAAAATGGTCAAACATGGCGTTCCTAAGGCGGCTGCAATATGCTGGCATGCGGAATCATAACCGATAAATTCATCACATTGTGCAATGATTGCCGCAATTTCACCTATTCTAGTTTGTAATCCGATAACACCCCAGTTCAGCTCCGCTTTAAAGTCGGGTGAAAACCGAGCATTCTGAACGGAGAAGCCTTGATCTTTTACGGCATTAATCAATGAATCAGCATAATTGAGCTCCTCTTTTCCAAAGCCTTTGTCCAAAACAATGACTGTCTGAGGCTCGTGCAAAAGGGTTAGGAGCAGTTTTTGTTCAAAAAGCCTGCCTACCTTTTTGCGGGGGTTGCCCCCGACGCCAAAATTAATAGCGATGATGCGTCGCGTTCCAATTCGTTTTAATTTATCGCAGAAAATCGTCGCTTTTTGTACGTTAAAAGTTTGCAGCCAAACTTGAGGGCAATGCAAATCGGTTTCACCGGTAACTCTATCGATCCAGGCATTGGTTAACTCTGCCATGGACATATTGCTGTCATATGATTTATGTGAGCGGCTATCGAAAAAGCAATAGTGGTCGTGGTGAATGACGGGTAGTACTCCGAGTTGAGAGAGTCGCGAGTCCGGGTCTATTAGAATCGTATTCTTCAGCGGACAGGATGTGAGTTCTTTTTGAATTGTTTTTATGACGAGCTGCCAGCTGGACAGCCGGTCCAGCAATCCTCCTTCCTTGTCGTAATGCACTTTTCTTATTTTAAATCTTGAATTTCCGCCATATATGTCCTCTAATTTGCTTCCGCCGATGAGGACAATCTCAGCTTGGGGAAAGAACAGAGACATGCGTTGAATAATGACACTGGTGATAGCCACGTCAGCACCGATCGTGACCCTCGATAAAAGCAAAATTTTTTTTATATTCCTTTGTTCTTTTAACGTTACACCATCGGTCCGAATTCTATTGATGCGCTCGATCAGATCTTTCTGGGAATAAATCCCAAAGGCTCTTAAACGGTGATCTAGTTCGGCTCCCGATGGCAGTTTGCGGCAAAAGTCGATCACCTGGCTCATGACTCTATTATACGTATCGGTCTGTAAGTCCTCAAAGTCGTCGCATAAACTTTCAATGATGATACGAAACAATGCTCTTGAGGCGATAATGTTAACTCCGGGTTTATCAACGGCGGTGGTCATTTCACAGAGTAAATCGATGTAATCGCTTTTATAGTAGTAGTCCTTTAAATAAGAATCCATAAACGAATGCGCGATTTGTCGTGACAAGCGTTTATACTCGTGGCGAGCAGCGTTTCGTGTTTTTAAGCTGGCCCATTTTTCTCTGTAGAAAGAACTTTTCATTGATTAGGATTGTTCCTTCAGCAGTTGTTCACCGGCACGCAATACAGCGTCCGGTGATATTCCCTTCATGCAATTATGATCCTCGGAACACTCTTTGAGATGGCACGGGGAGCACCCAAGGTCTTGGCGCAACACAATGGTTTTTTCTAAATTCGCATGGGTATAGCGCGGATCCGTGGGTCCCATAATGACAACCGTAGGCACATCAAAAGCGACTGCGTAATGGCGGGGGCCGGTATCATTGGTAACGAGAAGCTGGCATCTCTTTATGAGGGGTTTTAACACGGCCAAGTCAACGTTGTCCGGGCCGGTGTTAATGATGGGCGCCTTGCTGAGATCCGAAATCCGATCCCCGATCGCGTTTTCTCCAGGTCCGATAAACAACAATATTTTGCAGCTCCATCGTTTCGCCAGCAATTCGGTAAGCTCGGCAAAGTATTCAGGAGGCCAGCACTTGGATGAACCGAATTTAGCGCCCGGATTCAGACCAATCACCAAATCATTAACCGATATGCCGTATCGTTCCAGGAGGGCATCGCCTTTGTGTTGGAGCGGGTCGGAAATATACAGTGACGGCCTTATTTGCTCAGGCACGGCGAGATCCAGGAAGCGGCAAATCTCCAAATAGTATTCCCGCATCGGAATGGGAACGATGCGAGTCCCTTCCCGGTGCGGCTGCGGTCCGCCGCTCATCAATAACGATCGCCCGTTTCTGCGGTATCCGTAGATTTTTTTCGATCCCCCAAGTCGTGCGATCAACGCTGATCGGAACGAATTCGGTAGCATGATCGCCAAATCTGGTTTCATTCGGCGTAGGCGGCCCACAAGGTCGAAAAATCCCCCGATGGTTTTGTCGTTACATTCCAGCAGTTCATCAAACCAGGGGCCGTCTTCAACCACGCCTCTGGAGTATCGACGTATCAAGCCGATCAGCCGGGCTTTCGGGAAATTCTTTCTAAGGCAGTCCAGCGTCGGCGTTGCCATGACCACATCGCCAACCCAGTTAGGGCAGGAAACCAGGATTGTGTTGGGCAGTAATTTAGTTCCGTTGTTCAATAGGGTGATGGCGAATTCCTTATAATTTCAGCGAAAAGCGCAATGGTTTCAATAGTGTGTGGCGGAATATAGAAAATGTAGGGCTGAGTGTCAATCGATAAAATAGATTGCGGCTTCAGTATCTGTCTGACAACCCTGGTCTTTATGCCGGCAGAACCAGAGAAGATTTTCAATTATATAGAGCATGTTACTTCACTGTTCCCTTCCGAGGTGAAGTCACCCTCGAACAGATTTGCCCGGATCGACTCTGTTCACTTCAGAGCACCTTGGATATTTTTTCAGCAATGTCCTCAACCTTGATACGGGTCATGCATCTCCTATCCCGTTCAGGGCACTTTTTTTTATAGCAGGGGGCGCAGTTAATCTCGGCGTTGACTACCAGATGTTCAAAACCGAAAGGAGCTGTGCGTTTAGGAGACGTCGGTCCGAATAGCGTAACAAACGGGGTATTAACGGCGGCTGCTAAATGACCTGGACCTGAATCTGGCCCAACAGCGGCGACAGCCGCTTTTAGCACGGCTGTCAATTCCAGCAATGAGGTTTGCCCTACCAGATTGATTAGCCCCGGAGCGTGCATTCTCTCGGCTAACATATTGGCCGCGCTCCGCTGAGAACGGTCACCCACAAGTATGACGCCTAGTTGGTGGATTGAGAGAATGCGCTGAACTAATTCTACATACCCTTCAAATAGCCACTCCTTTGATTCCCATGACGCTCCCATGACAATCGCAACAAACGGATCACGTTTTTCGATGACGACGCGAGGAGCATTGGCGCTTACACTCAAGGTGGAGAATCCGAAGTCCAACGTATTGGGTTCCGGCAATCCTAAATATTCGGTAAATTTTAAATAGTGACGGATTTTGGCAAGATCGTCGGGTTGGTAATTAATATGTTCATTATTGAAAATCCAGTTCGATTCCTTGGCATTGCGCGGATGAAATCCAATTCGCCGATCAGCACCTGAAAGCAGAGAAAAGAAACCACTTTTCATAATGCGCTGAAGATCAAGGGTGATGTCGAAATGCTCCTGATGAAGAACTTTGTAAAGATCCCACAGTGCCGATATGCGCCAGGCGCGTTTGAACACGATCACCTTGTCGATTTGCGGATGGCAACGTACCAAGTCTTTCCACTTTGGCTCCACAAGCCAGGTTACATGACTTCCGGGCAAATTTGCTTTAATGTGGGTTACCAGACAGAGACCTCTGGCGATATCCCCTAGAGAGCCCATCAATATAATCAGTATTGAGGGCGCGGATGACACGTTTTGATTTGCAGGTTTGGCCACGCAGGCGCCTTTTGCGTTTTTAGACTTCATAGCCTGAACTGAACGTAAGTCTGACATGCAGCATACGAAAAATAAAATATTACAGCAGAAATAACCCAACTTTACAACTATCGCACTACCTCCGGATATCATGTAGTCCTTCTCGCAGCATGTCACTAAGCATCATTGGCAACCGATGTTTGACTACGGCACGGTGCCAACGAGCAATATATCGATGAATTAATTTTTCAGCGTCACCGCCATAGATATATCCCTTGTCAAAATCCACTAGAAAAACACGGTTTTTTGGGCCGACCACCACATTGCCCGGATGCAGATCGATATGTGCGATTTGGTTCTGAACGAGCTTGATGATCTGCTCAACCGCTGATTTCATAACCACTATACATCGGTCCGGATCCAGATTTGCAAGTTGGGCCAGCGACTGTGGTTGCGGTATTTGGCGGGTTACCAACCAAGCGCGATAAAGAAGATGTCCGCGATAGGCGTAGGCAATGGGCTCAGGGGCATTTATACTCAAATTCCGAACGAGCCGTAACAAGTCATACTCTCTTTGGGCGCGAGTCTTGCCCCATTTGAGATAGCGTCGTTTTATGAGGTGCCGTATCAGCCCCCCTCGAGTATAAAACTTGATTGCTACGGCACCAATACCGCTTACCTCAGATAGGGTGATGGTCGCCCTTCCCTCCAATGCTGAAAAACCGGGAGTTGTAGGTTGTTGAAAATGACTGATAAATGTCCGCAGTTGCGCTTCGGTTAAATTTAGAGCATAGCCGAATCGATATGCGTCAATTGTTTTGACTATCATATGGATAGATGATGCCACCTTAAACTGGTCTGGAGGTCAATTTCATGGAAGTGGCCGGCGCGCCCCCCTCGCATGATGGGCTGATTTACGGCATCCATGATCGAATTCTAGACTTCATACCCTAGTTCCCTTAAAAAACCGCCCAACAGCAGATTCAGCTTATTCTTATCTTGATCCTGTAAGTTTGCTTGCCATTTGTAATTGCGATTGTCTAACTCGCCGACAATCGTTTGCCATAAATTAGCCCTGCAATTTAGATTGCATGTCGCACCGACAATTTCGAAAATTTTTTGCGGCTGTGCGACAAAATCTTCGTACTTTATTTCCAGATACTGGTGGGGCGGTAAATTTTTTGCCGATTGCAATAGGTATTCAACGATCATTTTCCACTGCAAGGCGGATGCTTCAATTAAGGGTAGCTCCAGAAGCCCCTGCCAACCCGGGGGTTTGACACTCCAATACGCCCCGGAATGCTTCAATCTGGAATGCATGATGGAATAGGCCGCAGCTCTTCCGTCACGGAGCAGGTGAATGAAAATCGCGTCTGGAAAAATCTCCCTTAAATATTCCAGCCGAACAGAATTTCCGGGGCACTTATTCAAAAAACGGGTTTTTTTGAAAAGCTGCAGATTATTCTGGACAACTGTGTGGAGAAATTTTCGTGCAGCGGGAGTGACATCGTCTCCGCCCAGTGATTCATCAGTGTTGCCGATGAATTTCTGCCAGACATTGTTTGCTTCCGTGGGGCGATGATCATCACGGAAACGCATGATTAAACGGGTTAGGAAGAGGGACGAGGGAAACTTTTTGGTAATGTTTGAAATCCATGCCAGATCGGGATGTTTTGCCAGTGTGCGGTAAAAAATATTTGTGCCGCTTCGTGGAGCGCCCACAATAAATATCGGATTCCTGACTTGTATAGACATCGTGCTGCACTCCTGTTTCCAGCTGTCGCGATCGCTTTACATTGATTTATGACATTTTTAGTTGATATTTGCAAGCAGTGAAGAAGACCCTGCATTTCTGATTATTCTTGTCTGACTTGCAAGATTTTGTTAAAAAATAATACCATACGGCAATTCATAGTGCGCCGTTACACTCGCCGATGTCAAAGGACAAGCGTCAGTGAACAAAGGATCGATTAAATCGTGTTCAATCAACAGCCTAACGCAGGAACTTGCAAGGTTTCAAGTAACTGCAAGCCGATTGCATCCAACATTTCAACTCCACCAAATGCTGTCGGAGGTGACCGACTGCCGTGTTGTCAAAGAAAACAACAGGCGACGAGTATTTTGTCTTCAGACGTCTCACGGCGGGTATTTCCTCAAACTCAGCTCCCTGACCCGAATGAAAGATCGGGTGCGGCATTTTTTTTTGTGCCGCCGCCGATGGGCCGAATGGCGAAATCTCCACCGTTTGCAGAGTGCACAAATCCCTGCTGCCAAACCGCTTGCAATTGGAACATCAATAACGCAACACCCGAAAGCATTTTTTTTATTGACCGAGCAAGTAAACGGAAGACATTTACGCCTTGATTCTTTACATGATGCACGCAGGGTAGGGGAATTTGCGACGTTTTTGCATTCTCAGGGAGTTTATCATGCCGATTTAAATCGGAAAAATATCATCTTAACCTCCGAGGGCCTTCCAAGTCTGATCGACGTCCAAAAAGTGTATTTTTTACCATGGATCCCCCGCTGGTTGAGAGTGCACAATCTCGGTCGAATTCTATTCAGCTTTTGCTCCCTAGATTATCCTAATCATTGGGCCTCAGAATTTATAGAAGGTTATCATCAGGATTTTGCAAAGCGCCTGATTGTTTCAGAGATAGTAAACGCTGCACGCCGCCACCAACGTCGCCACCACCGGTCACGCTCGAAACGTTGCTGTAAAAACAGTACCCAATTTGAAATCGTAAAAAACGTTGGTTTTCGTGGCTATAGACGCAGGGATTTTGCCTGGAGTCTTCAGGATTTACGGGCCGCTTTGAAAAGCGGAACTGTGATTAAATCCAACCATGTTTTAGCCTATCAAGGTGTTTGTGTAAAACACCATCGTAAAAAAACCTTCCATCAAGACAGGTGCCTTGCCAGCTGGAAAATGTCTCAAGCCTTGGCTGTAAGAGGTGTCTCAGTGCCTCGGGCATTGGGTTACTATGTTGAATCAGATCGGTGTTTTTTCCTGGCTGAATATTTGGCCGACACCGTCCATCTTAATGATTACTTATCAGCAATCGAAGATACCAAGACAAAACGTCGAGCACTTAAAAAACTGGCCTTGTGGCTGAAGAAATGTCATGATGCCAACGTTTGGCAGAGAGATTTCAAGTCGAGTAACATTTTATGCCGAAACAGTGAATATTTCATGGTTGATCTTGATGGCGTGAGAATACGTCGTTTGAGTGATCGAAAAAAAACCGTCAATCTGGCTCAACTGAATGCGTCCGTGAGCAACGCAATTACGTTAAAGGATCGTCTTCGGTTTTATCACTATTATTCTGTTGATGACAGACCGACAAGGCGGCAGCGCCGTGAGGTTTTTCAGAATGTTTGGGATATTTCCAAAGGTAAAAATACCCAAATTTATGATCTGGATCTGGAAAAACTTTGATGTTATCCTCTCAACGCGGATCCAAAAAATATTTTTATCACAACAACACTCGGTTCCATCTTCCGGAGTTACCCCGATGAATTTGGCGCCGCATTTTGTTGGGCAGGCGGGACCGGTGAAATTCCGAAAAAGATGAAATCTGTCAGCTTGATTATTCCTAACTGGAACGGTGCAGATCTTTTGCGTTGCTATCTACCATCGGTAATGGACGCAAAAGAGAAATATTCGGGGCAGGCGCAAGTCATCGTTGTCGATGATGCCAGCACAGACCGATCCGTTGATATACTGCGTGAAGAATTTTCAGAGGTTCAATTGATTGTCCATGAGCAAAACAAGGGCTTCGGAAATGCCTGCTGGTCGGGTGCCTTAGCCGCTGACCATCCGGTTCTTATTTTTCTGAATTCGGATGTTAAAGTCGATCCTGAATTCATTGAACCCCTTGCTGCGTGTTTTGAAAACCAAGCTATTTTTGCGGCCTCTCCGCTCATTTTTGATGAAAGTGGAAGGTTGAGTGATGTGACTATCAGTATTCCATACTTTCGGCGCGGCAAATTACGTTATCGATCCTTTCCTCCTGAGCAACTGTTGACGGGCACGCCACCCTTACCCCATCCATGGTATACGCTATTTCCTATTGGGGGGGCATTTGCTGTTGATCGGGAGCGGTTTATAGAGCTGCAGGGATTTGATGATATGTTCAATCCGTTCTACTACGAAGATACCGATCTCGGTTTCCGTGCCTGGCGGCGCGGATGGCCATGTATCGTTGTGCCTGAATCTCGAGTTGTTCACATTCATCAAGGGACTATTGCGCGATCCTTTAAACGATTCAAAGTTGACGCGATTCGTAAACGAAACCGGTTATTATATCTTTGGAAAAATCTGACAAGCCCGAAATTATTCTGGCAGCATGTTGGTTATCAATTGTTACGGCTCGGGTATCGACCGCTTTGCCTTGATGGGATGACTCACATCGCGACCTTTCTGGCAATCCCCGGTTTCATGAAGGCGATGCGCAGGCGTCGTGCGGAAAGGAGTGCCGCGGTGTATTCTGAGGAAGAAATTTTTCAGATTATCAATTCTGCAAGTTTGAAAAATCTTCAACTGGTAGAAACGACATCGTTTTCAACCATACAACCAGGTGATTGATCGGAAAGGTTTCTATCAATTTTAGGCTCATGCATAGTTGGTTGAATCTCGACATGTTGTGAGAAAACAGAAAAAAAGACCATCCAAAGTATATTGCAAAAGCATGCAAATTTACGAATGAAGAATATGCGGATAGTTATCATCGCCAAATCAAAACGACACACGCTGATCTATTATTATTTTAAGAAGGCGTTTAAAAAGCTCGGACACAAGACATTTTGGGTAAAATACCCCAAACTCAAGTCATTGGTGGGAGAAAGATTGGCAACTGCCATAACGGAGCAGGTTTTACTTAAAACTAATGCCGATATGCTTTTTTTTCATGGGAGAGATATTCCCCATGATCTATTGCTGCGAGCCAAAGAACGGTTGCCGACGGTTATGTATTATGATGACTGTATCAGAGGCACGGGTGAATACCTCAACGAGGTGATAAAATTCGGTCGACAAGCCAAGATTATGTACCTGACGAATCGGGGAGAAATTAAGCGCTACAGAGAATGGGGTGTAAATGCCAAATTCATAACAGGGGGTTGTGATCCGAGCGCACATCGAAAGGTTGAAACGCCGGATATTTTTTTCCAAAGTGATGTGGCCTTTATCGGCAGACCGAATACACTGCAACGTGTTGAATGCATGCGGGAGGTCTCGAAGAGATTTGATTTAAAGCTTTGGGGATCAGGCTGGGAAAAACATGGATTGAGTGCGGTTGCCAGAGACATTTACGCTTCAGAATATCGCAAAATATGTGCCGGAGCTAAAATTATTCTAGGTTGGAACATCGATCCGACGGTTGATCTGTATTTTTCAAACCGAACCTGGTACACGCTGGGCTGTGGTGGATTCCTGTTAACACTGTATTCACCTTCATTGGAGGAGCTATTGGGGCGTGGAAGAGAATTGGATTGGTTCGAAACACCTGCGGAGTGTTAT
>JASFJP010000094.1:0-10932 GCA_050121225.1 Desulfobacterales bacterium | reverse complement strand
GTAATCGCTTCGAATACGATCCGAAGCTGTTCATCGTTTGGATTCCGTTGAGAAAACAGAAACCAAAAAGAATCAAGCCTTCCTGCCGTTGCTTAGGCTACCTTTCTATAGTTCTGCCAATCCCTCCACCAACCGGCTGACCTCTTCCGCCGTATTGTAATGCACGAGACTTATCCGAACGATCCCGTCTGAGGTATCCTGAATACCCAAAGCCTCTAAACATCGGACGGCATAAAAATGACCGTTGCGAACCGCGATATCTTTTCCGACTAGCTTTTCAACTGCATCGCTCGAACTCATTTTGTCAATCGTAAAAGCAATGGTGGCAGCCCGGGTCCCTGGTGCGGCGTGGTCCTGACCGATGATTCTTGAGCCGGAAATGGCCTTGATGGCCTCTAAAATCCGGTTGGCCTGGATTGTTTCGTATTCAGCAAAAAGATCGAAAACCCTGGCGGCTTTGTTGTGAAAGTCGGGTTCCACAACGTTGAAATGGCGCTCATAAACCGTATCTATGTACTCCCCGATCCCTGCCAAGGCCGCAATCTCCGCGTGCAAGGGCCCGGCCGGGTTAAATTTGTAATGGGGAAGATCCCTGTTGAAATAATGCCCCTGAGGTTCGAGGGTGTCGAGGACCGATTGCTTACCCCACATGACCCCCACATGGGTCCCGAAGGTCTTGTACGTGCTGTACAGGTAAAGGTCCAGACCGCAGGAGTTTATGTCCAACACCCGGTGCGGCGCAAATGAAACCCCGTCGCCAATGGCCAACGCTCCGACATCGTGAGCAATATCGCCAATGGTTTTAAAATCGTTCATGCTCCCCACAATGTTGGAGCAGAGAGAAAAACAGACCAGACGGGTCCGGTCGCTGATCAGGCCCTTGAGATCATCGATAGAAAGCTCCCCGGTTTGCGGATCGATGCGCCACTCTTTTATGACCGCCCCGAACTCCGCCAGGCGCCGCCAGCAGCCGATATTGGCCTCGTGGTCCTGGTTTGTGACGATAATCTCGTCCCCGGGCTTTAGCGTGGGTCGAATCGCCTGTGCCAGCACGTAGAAATTCATGGTGGTGGACGGACCCAGCGTCAGCTCGTTTGGGTCACAGTTGAGCAGATCGGCCATGGCCTGGTAGCCCGCATCCATGGCCTCTCCGGCCGCGACGGAAGCCTCGAAGAGGCCATAGGGCTGGACCTTGGTGAATTGAAAAAAGTCTTGGAGGCGGTCAGTGACCTGGCGGGGAACATAGGAGCCGCCGGCGTTTTCGAACATGGCCCAACGAGCGGTTTCCGGATTATTGAAAACCGGGTACTGGGAACGAATGAAGTCAAAATCTAATGTCATAAAAATTCCTTTTTTCTTGACGGTCAAACCTTGAATAGTGAATTATGATAATATAATCGATTCATCACTTCTTTAAAAGGTTATAAATCCACCAAAGTTTCCCTATTTCATTAAAACCCTTCCCCGTTTACTCCGGATCCGGCTGCTTCCATCTGTAAGGCAGCTCTTGAATTGTCCCCGGTTCGGTCATAGTCTGCAAGGCCTTAAGCGCATCCAGAATAATGCGCCGCTGGCGTTTGACATTGCCCGGTTCACCGAACATACTGCCGCGCGCAAACTTGACCAGCATGGCCCGGGGCGGCTTGATATGAGCCATTCGGTCGGCGGCATTTCCCACAGAGATAGTGGGAATTCCCGCTTCCTCCACCAGGCGTTGAATCAAACCCACGGTCTGATGACATTTCGGTCAAACCGGCACCAGGAAGAGGACCTCGACCCCTGCGGCTTGGATTCGGGTAATGAATTTTGGAATCGTTTCTGTGACCAAAGACACAACGTCGTTGACATAGCTGAAGCTGTAATGCGTATCGGTCAGATTGCCGATAATGCCTTCATTTTCCAGCTCGACCAGGCGCTGGATAGGAAATACGATGTTGATGTCTTGCTCTGCCAGGCTGTGATCGTAATGGGCATGGGCAATGCCGATGTCTTGCTGGCGGACGGTTTTGGGGATTTCTCGAAAGGATGCATCGCCGTGGATTGACTCGGTGTCAAACGGCGGCTGGCTGTCCTTGAGATAGAGACCGCCGCTGGTGACCAGTGCGATGGTTTGATTTGACGGTTTGCCGCCGTAGGCAGTCCATGGAATATCATCGGGAGTAATGAAGGGATACTTCTTGACAATCTCCTTCATATTACCGGCCCGGTAATCCGGCAGGCTTTCCCCTACCCATTTTTTGTAAGCAGGTTTGTATGCATCAAGATCAATCGGCACTGGCTTCCCTTTCTTTATTTAAATTATGGGAAATAAGAGAACTTCCATTAAATTACATATTCATCTAGTGGTTCTTTGATGGAGTCGATTTTCTTTGCGGATCTCCCTTATTTCAGCTAGTCATAAAATTCCCTGGGCTTGAGTTCGTCTTAGCCATCGTTGGAAACGGGATATTTTATGATTTTAGTAGATTCATATGTCCTGTTCGGATATCCCAATGTTAATCTTTATCCGGCAGCTGTTTCGGGTCCTCTTCGTCGAGTTCCAGGGCCGGAATAGCCGGAATCTGGCCGCCTATGATTCCCTGCATGTCGCCGTAGAGGCCGACGGTGTTTTTAACGACGCGCTCGATTTCCTTTTCGCGCTGTTTCCAATGGCGTTCCATGGCCCGGCGTTCCTTGTTAAGCTGATCTTGCATGGAGGTGAAGGCTTCAACAATGCCTTCGATTTTCTGCTTGAACTCCACACCGGCCAGGTACTGATACAGCGCTTCCATTTTTTCGCTTTTTCCGATAGAGGCCGTGCGTTCACGGCTGATTGCCATCAGTTGTTCACGCAGCGCAGCAGCCAGCGGAATAGCACATAGCGGGTCGCTGACCCAAACGCCGTCGACCTGTCCGAACCGATTGATGCCGTCGGGCAATACAACCGACACCAAGATGGCAATCGACGCGCGAACTTCGATCATGTCGTCCTTGAGCTTCGGGACCCACGCGCCGCTCCAGGCCTTGGTGTTTTTGGTTTCCCACAGGAGTACACCGCATTCGGCACCCATGGTCGTGCGCACAGTCTGAACAAGGTCCGCTCCCCGGATGCCTTTAGGTACGGGTTTGATGTCGTCATGGACAAAAAAGGATTTTAATTGGGCTTCAAAGTCTTGTTCCAGAACCTCCCCCTGAGTCTCCATGGATCCCTGTTCAGCCTTGCGTTTCATGTCTGCCAGGGAGGCTTTAAGGTCATTGATTACCTTCTCTTTTTCCAGATCCTTGAGACGGTGTTCCTCGGCTACCTTTTTTTCGGCCTCTCCACGGATCTTTTCCCGTTCCTCATCCAATTTGCGGGCTACTTCCAGCTCTAACGATTCCGCAGCCTCTTTCAGTTTACGCTGTTCTTTGCGCAGCTCCAACTCCTGCTCTCTGAAGGACTTTATGGCCTCATCCTTTTCCTCGATTGCCCCCTGCAAATCCTTGAGCTGGTCTGCATACTGCCCCTCGAGCTTTTTGGCGGCCTCCTTTTCGATAACCGACATTTGCTCTTTCAGACGGGTCTCGATTTCTTCGTCAATTTTTTCGCGGCTTTTGGAGATCTGCTCCTCCTGCGCCCTCAGCGCATCAGTCTTATCTTTGAGCTTTGCTTCACGTCGAGACACTTCTTGAAGCAGCTCGGCCTTAAGGTGCTCTCGAATACGACCGGTCAGCGCATCTGACAGTTCAAATTCTTCACCGCAGTTCGGACATGTGATTTTACCCTGTTCCATAGTTACAACCTCTCAAAGCAGTACGACTTCAAATAAACCCCCCCGCCTTTCGCTCATTTAAGGTTTAAAATAACGTAACGCTCTTTAGATTTACATTCTCCTCCCACTCCCTTTAGTCTTTGGAGGCAGGCAGATAGACACATTTTTTCCACCACAGAAAAACCGAGAGCACTGAGATTTTTCTAAGTATTTTTTGGTTTCCGTTGAGAAAACGGAAAATAGAAAGAATCAAGCCTTCCCACTCATGCTTAGGCTATGTTTGTATCTTAATCTTTATATTTCGCATATGGAAGTGCCAAATTGGTAGCTCCATAAAGTGGTCGTCGTTTGACTCTTGCGAGAGGGTGGTACCTTTGATGCCAACTCAAAGCTGATAGCTCATTTCTCAAATAATTTAATCAAAACTTAGAAGTGACTACGTTTCTTCGGGTGGGATTTTTTCTTCTAAACCTTTTATTAGTTCCGGTAGATCAGTTTCAATGGTTTGCCACACGATATCCAAATTGACGTCAAAATAAGCATGGATCAATCGATGCCGCATATTTATAATGTCATCCCATGGGATATTTTTATTTTCTGATTTGAATTCCTCGGTAACTTTAGAGGCTGCTTCGCCTATTATTTCGATACTCTTTATGGTGGCAAGTGCGAGAACGCGGTCTTTTTCTAAATCCTCTCTTGTTTTACCAACCGCAAATTCGATGGCTTCTTTTGCGGCAGCCAGCATATGTCGCAACCGAATCAAATCATGCTGCATATTGGACCTCAGCATGTGCCAATACTTCCTGCCTGAAATATTTACTTAAATCTTGTGGTGTTCGCAAATCGACTTTTCGTCCTCCGAGAATTTCGGATAATTCCCTCTCCATGCGGGAAAGCCCAATTAATCCAGGAACTTTTCCAGTTTTAAATTCAACCAAAAAATCAATATCACTGTCTGACCTGAAATCACTACGAAGGACAGATCCAAAAAGCGAAAGCTTGCAGATATGATTCTTTTCACAAAACTCAGCGATTTCCTCATTCGGTATTTTTATTTTTAAGTTCGACATTTTTCTTCTCTTTTTAGTTTTTACAATAATATGTGGTCTGCGAACCAGACGTTATTGCGCCAGTTCTTTAAACTCATTTTTGTTGCTGATTATAAATATTTTTGGAGAATTCCACACAGATTTAGTAAAATGCTGTTCTTCAGATAACTTGGCTTTAAACTCTCTCTGCGGATAAACCGTAGGATTAATCTCCCGTGACAAAACTTCCTAAGCCGGTGATAGCGCTGAGACAACATCTGCAAAGCTCACATCTCCGATCACCATGATATCCACATCACTGCTTTGATTGAAATCCCCGCTGACCACTGAGTCAAAAATAAATGCCGCCTGAATTTTATCAACCAGCGATAACAGGGCTTCACGCAAAATATCTGCGACCCCAAATGTTTTAAATGTACCCTATTTGGTTGTACCTCACAAGTTTTTAATTCTTAGCATCATTTTTTTAACCATATAAAATCGATGATTTTTCGATATATTTTTAATTGAATATCTTCTCTCCTCCTTTTTCCAATCCGCACGGTTTCTCATCAGGTACCGCCTGATGTATGCGTTCAGAAAATGGCGCGCTCGGCGGCTCACACTGCCCGGGAAGGCGGTGCTTGCAGGCCTTGTGCTTTCAGCCGTTGTCGGCCTGGACACCAAACAGACCATGGCCTACCAGTCATTTACATTGCTCTTGGCGCTATTGGTGATTGAGATGATCTCCAGCCTGTTTTTTCGCTTCCGGTTCCGCGCCAGCCGGATTCTGCCTCGATTCGGATCCGCAGGTGATCCCATGCAGTACCGGGTTGTAATTCAAAATCAAACCGGCAAAACCCAGCACGGATTGTGGCTATTTGAAAACTTTTAAGAATCCTGCCCGGGTTATCATGAGTTCTTGGCGACATCCGAACCCAATGAAACAGAACGCAATCGTTTTGATCGGGCCTTTAGATATTATCGGTGGCTCTGGCTGATCTCCAGGAAGCAACAGGCTGACGCCAGACCTAAGCAACTGCCGTCACTTGCACCTCACAGCCAAACCCAGGTTGCATTCGAGATAAAACCGTTACGCCGGGGAATAATCCGATTAACCGGTCTTACAGTCGCCCGTCCCGGTCCCCTGGGTCTTTTTTACGCACGCCAGACCGTTTCTTTTCCACAATCGACAGTAATTTTATCGGATGGGTGTACGATCATAGTTATCATTTTGCTGGTCTATTTATTGTCGTCGCAAAGATCGGCAAATTTCATTGTAGTGTTCATTCAGTGGCTTCCGGTGGTTCTTTTCCCGATTGTGCTTGCTCAGGCGTATTCCACCAGCGACCGCATAGACATTCGTTTATTTTTTTTACTTCGAGGCAAAAAACAAAAAGCGAAAGATCGCAAGCCAATTCTTATTAATCTAACCTATCCCTATTTTGCGGTATGCCTTGTATCTGCTGGTGGGGCCAATGTTCGGGACGGCTGGTTTTATGGCGGTGTTTTTGTGCTTTCTGCCCTGGCGCTCTGGGCCGCGCGCTCCAGAAGGTTTTCTGTGATGGTTTGGATTTGCGTGATGGCCATTGGTGGTTGTACCGGTTTTGTGGGGCATATTGGATTGCATGGCCTTCAACTTGTTTTGGAAAAAAAGGGCTTGGAATGGACCAGCGATTTTACATCCAAGGATCCCGATCCGTTTCAGACCCACACGGCCATTGGTGATATCGGCACATTAAAGCCCACGGATCGGATAATCTTCAGGGTCACACCGGATACTCAAAAGCCCTCCTCTTTGCTGCTGAGGGAAGCCACCTATAACCGATACCTATCGACCATGTGGGTGGCGATGGATCCCGGCTTTAAATCCCTGAAACCGGACAGTAACCAAACAACCTGGCACGTTAACCGGGAACCTTTGGAAAGTCGCGCCATTACCGTTGCGGCATCCCTTCATAAGGGTAAAGGACTGCTAAAGCTGCCTGACGGTACTTTCCAGATCGAGCGTCTGCCGGTGGCGACGGTGGAAAAAAGCAAATACGGCACGCTCAAAGTGGAAGGAGGGCCCGCAATTGTCGACTACCGCGTTCACTTTGCCGACAGCGTTTCAAATGATAGTGCGCCCACGGAAGATGATCTGGGAATACCGGACAAGGAAAAGTCGGCTCTCAATTTGATTCGCGATCAGCTTCAGCTTCGCAGAGCGCAGCCTGAAGAAATTCTAAAGCGGATTGAGTCGTTCTTTCTAAACGAGTTTCAATATTCTCTGACCCAGGAAGCGAACGGGACTAATAAGTCCCCGCTGACACATTTTTTATTGGACAGCCGCATTGGGCACTGTGAATACTTTGCAACGGCCACCGTACTTCTCCTGCGCACCGCCGGCATTCCCGCCCGTTATGGAAGGGGATACTCGGTTCACGAGTTCAGCAGACTGGAAAACTGCTTTATTGTCCGGGCCCGGCATGCCCATGCCTGGACCCTGGTATACCTGGATGGCGCTTGGCACAATTTCGACACCACACCCAGTTCATGGAAAAGCATTGAAAAGGCTGCAGCTCCCGAATGGCAGGTGCTGGCCGATTTATGGTCTTGGTGCCGGTTTAAACTTTCCAGGGCCTGGGGGTGGTTGCGGCAAAGCCGGATATTCGGGTATTTATGGTGGCTTGTCGTCCCATTAGTTCTTATCCCAGCACGCCGCCTTTTTCGCAAGAAGCGGGTTCAACGGATCGATGCGCGTACGTCACATCAGACTGCTGATGCCTGCATACCCGCAGGTACGGATTCGGAATTCTACCTAATCGAGGAGGCATTAAAAAAGATGGGATTTAAACGTGATCCGGCCGAAACCTTGCGAAACTGGATCGGACGGCTGCCGGATATGCAAGCTGCATCCTACCTGATGGATGACCTGAAACCCATTCTAAATCTCCACTATCGCTACCGTTTCGATCCCCGGGGGATTAGTGCATCAGAAAAAGCGTCTCTTAAATCAGATACTCAGGCCTGGTTGGATGCATATCATAATATCCGAGCGAGGAGGGATATCCCATGGAAAAGATGATTTCCCTGCTAATTGATTCTTTGCATTATAAAAAACTCATAACCATAAAAATCTGAGAATTGTTTATAGAGATTTATTTCATTTTTCATCTCTTCAAATATGCCTAATGCAAGTTCATTATCCTGATATTTCTTATTCAAGCGGCTTATTTCTTCTTCCATCGGCAGATAAAAACTTTCAAGCCATGATGATTCTGGTAGGGTGAAATTAGAGATTAAACGAAATCTTTCATCTTGAATTAAATCTATCTTATCTTTGACAGCCTTAATGTCTGGATATTCTTTTTCAAAATATTGAATGAGAGGGGCAGGCGGATTGTTCACAAGATATGCAATTTCTGTCACAGCTAAAAATCCATCCTTTTTTAACAATTGATGACATCTTCTCAAACCATTTTGAAACCCCATGAAATACAAAGCTCCTTCCGACCAAATGATGTCAAATGTGTTTTGCTCAAAATCCATATCAAGCATTGATATATTTTTAGGAATAATGTGATCTAAAAGTTCTTCCTCCTTTGCTTTTTCCATCAATTTATCAAGAAATGCTTGATGATTGTCTAATGCTATGATTCTGCCACGTGAGAGTTTTGCTAATTCGATGGTTTGTACTCCAGGACCACATCCAATATCTAAAATAAGGGGCCGCTCTGGCAGTTTGGGGATGGCACTGAAAGCCCGCCGAGTAGATTTATTATCACCTGGGCCGCATCGTGGTAAAGCCTCAAACAATTCATAAAAATATTCCATACCTTGCATGATATATTTCCTTTAATAGAACAATTCTTCCGGGGGGGTAAGCAAAAATTCTTCCAAGGATATTCCCTGAGGCCCGACCAGCAATTTTCTTTTTACCTTGAATTCTTTGGAAAAGGCTTCAATTCCCGGGAAGCTGCCTTTGTTTCGTCCGCTTTTGACCTCGATAGCCACCAGTTCATCATTACGGCTCAGCACAAAATCGACTTCACGATTTCGACTGAACCAATAGTAAAGCTCGATATTTTTGCCGACTATTCCATTCGCCAGAGAGCTACCTACAGCAGATTCCACCCATCTTCCCCAGTGATCCGGTTCCTGTTTGGTTTTTTCCACTTTGTCAGGACCGGAGGCAGACATAAGTGCGGTATTGAGGACCAGAAGTTTAGGACTGGACGCCCTTTGGCGGACACGCTGCCCGGCATATTTGGACAGCCCTGCCAAAAGGCCGGCACCTTGAAGCAGGTCCAGATAGTGGGCAAGAGTCGTTGTGTTTCCGGCGTCCTGAAGCTGGCCAAGCATTTTTTGGTAAGAGAGAACCTGGCCTGAGTAGTTACATCCCAACTGAAACAAGCGCCTTAAAAGTGCCGGCTTGTCAACCCTTGTCATGAGCAATATGTCTCTTGAAACAGTCGTTTCTATCAATGCGTCACGCATGTAACTGGACCAGCGCGGCTCGTCCTGAATCAGTTCAGCAGCTCCGGGGTATCCACCGAAAAAAATGTACTCGTCTACATTCCAGCCAAAGGCTTTCTGCATTTCTGCAAAGCTCCAATGGGTTACCGGAATAACTTCGAAACGACCTGCAAGGCTTTCTGTTAAACCGCGTTGGACGAGCAAAGCAGATGAACCCAAAACAATTACGTGCAGAGGAAGTTTGTTTGCAGTGTCTTCGTCCCATAACCGTTTGACAGTTTCAGACCAGCCGGTGATTTTCTGAATCTCATCTAAAACCAATAAGGCTTTTTTCTTTCGTCCGCCGGATTTTGTTTTCATCCGGGCGACTTCCCATTGCTGCTCGATCCAGATCCGGTCTTTTAAGGCCGGTTCATCGGCTGTGGCATAATGGCTTGAGATTTTGATGCTGGCCATAGCTTGCTGAGCCAATGTCGTTTTTCCCGTCTGACGGGGACCGGAGAGTACCTGAATAAAGCGTCTGGTTTCGGCCAATCTGCTCGTAACCACTTTATACATATTTCTTTTGTACATGAAATTGCACCCCGGCTTACAATTTACTCAATATAATGAGTAAATTTACTCAATTATTTGAGCAATTGTCAAGAGGACTTAGAAAAAAAGTATCCCCATCTATGAAACCCTGGTGAAAGGGATATAAGATTCCACTGAAATTATTGGAGGTGTATCCCAATAACCACCTCTGGCGATGTTCAACGGACGGAATTCTAAAGCTAAAACTGCAATTTCTTCATCAGAGTATCAATCTCGATTGCATATTTCTTCCGGCTGTCTTTGCTCATCCCGGCGATTGTTTTCAGTACCTGATCTCGTATGATCTCAGCCGTCTGAGTATCTCCGCTGAGTACTGTGATTGGATACTCATTGGTTCTGGATTGCGCCAAATACAACCAACCTTCCTCCTGCTGCGGATATTCCTGCAGCCAAGCTTCCAAATGGTCAGTCGTGCGAAGGATCAGATCGTGTGACACCTTGGAATTCACATCAACCAAAAAATTCGCATAATCCACTCGCATCGCAGCTAAAAGTAGATTCGCCTGTTTGTTCTGGCGGTCTTTTTTAAGAAATGACAGCGCTCTTTCTATTGCCTTTTGGTAATAATTTTTGCAGTCGTCTATGTTTCCGGTTTTGGCATTAAGATCGGTACCACGGAGTCGCAAAGCGCACCAGGGCTTGATGCAGTTTGCGTGCGCAGCTGGCACTTTCTTGGTGACTATAAGATATGAAAGCTTGATATGGCATGAATATACAACAATAATCGAAGTGGTCGTCTCGTTTCAAGCAATATTAATAAAGATTCTTACTATAATGAATCTGATGCGCGAAGGATAATTGAGATTGGGGGTTTTTATATGCAAGCGGCGGCGTAGATCGCTGAACATTTCTACGCCGCCGGTAGGAATGGAGGTGAATTGAAACAGGCTCCTGATTGTAAGCCTTCATCGCGTCAGGATCCAAGACCATGAGGTCATTGGGACAGATATACATGCACGCGGTCTTATCCCCACCTTTACACCCATCGCATTTGTCTGCGATAACCCTAACGTTGCAAAAGTCGGAGGGCTTCAGAGTCAAGGCGTTTGAGGGTGAGTCGTAGTTCTTTACTTCGAACCCGCAACAACGCAGGATCTGAAGTCCTCCGGCTTTCCCCC
>JASFJP010000093.1:0-10940 GCA_050121225.1 Desulfobacterales bacterium | reverse complement strand
TTTGCTGTAACGCTCTCTAATGACCTCAAACAGTCCCCCATCCACCAGGCGGGTTACCGTCAACGCCTATTCCGAGAGACGTCACTTGGGCTTTGTAGATAACCAAAATCCGCAATTCAAATTTGAATAACTATAGTAAATAGAATGATCTTTATGTTAGGCTTAGAAATTGTTAGATAAATGGGATTGCGCTAATGGCCTTGAAACATATTGAGGAATACCGGGATGCGGAAATCTCCAAACATCTCATCGCGAAGATCAAGGCGGCCAGCAAACGCAACATTCGTCTGATGGAGGTTTGCGGAACCCATACGGTATCCATTTTTCGCAGCGGAATTCGCTCTTTATTGCCGGAAACCTTATCGTTGCTGTCCGGGCCGGGCTGTCCGGTTTGCGTAACGGACCAAAGAGAAATCGATACCTTTATCGAATTAGCCCGATTAGATGAGGTGATTGTTACCACTTTCGGTGATCTCATGCGGGTGCCCGGAAGCTATTCCTCACTGCAAAAAGAAAGGGCTGAGGGTCGCGATATTCGGGTGGTTTATTCGACGTTTGATGCATTGGAGGTTGCGCAAAAATACCCGGATAAAAAGGTCGTGTTTCTGGGGGTGGGATTTGAAACCACCGCGCCGACCATTGCGGCTTCCATCATGCAGGCAGCGCAGAAGAAAGTGGATAATTACTCGGTAATATCTGCTCACAAGCTGGTCCCACCGGCCCTGGACACCCTGATGAGCACAGAAGACGTCCATTTAGACGGCTTCCTTTTGCCCGGCCACGTGTCGGTTATCATCGGGCTTAATGCCTATCGACCTTTTTTCGACACGTATCAAATACCCTGTGTCGTTGCCGGCTTCGAACCGGCAGATATTCTTCAATCCATCAACATGCTGGTGCAGATGATCGAAACCAAGATGCCTAGTCTCGAAAATGCCTATCCCCGGGCTGTTAGCAGCAAGGGGAACACAAAAGCCCAGAAAATGCTACAGGATATTTTTGAGCCTTCCGATGCTTGCTGGCGGGGCATTGGCTTAATTGCTCAAAGTGGATTGAAAATAAGGAGTGAATTTGAAGCCTATGACGCTGAAAAGCAATTTGACATCCAGGTCCCTGATCCGAAAATTCCAAAAGGCTGTGCCTGCGGAGAAATACTGACTGGGAAAAAGAGCCCACCGGATTGTAAGCTATACCGCAAAATCTGCACTCCTACCGACCCCGTGGGTCCTTGTATGGTATCGACCGAGGGGACCTGTGCGGCATACTACAGGTATCATACGGGGTGACGAAGGGAAGGTGACAGAGGTCGGACGAAGGATCATTCCTTATTCAGATATACGAACGGACAATCTTATGAAAACCGACAAAATACTTCTTGATCACGGCAGCGGAGGCAAGATTTCCCATCGGTTAACTACGGATATTATGCTGCCCATTTTTAATAATCCCATTCTTTCTGAATTGAATGACGGTGCCATATTTAGTCTTGAAGGCGTGCGTTTGGCCTTTTCAACCGATTCATATACGGTAGACCCGATTTTTTTCCCCGGTGGAAATATCGGTGACTTGGCGATCAATGGGACAGTCAATGACATTGCCATGTGCGGTGGCGATCCGGTTTATTTAAGTGCCGGATTGTTGATTGAAGAGGGGTTTTTAATGGAGGATCTTGAAAGAATTCTGCATGAAATGGGCAATGCTTCAGAGAGGGCCGGCGTTTCGGTGGTTACCGGAGACACTAAGGTTGTGCCTAAAGGCGCGCTGGACAAGATTTTCATCAACACCTCCGGGATCGGATTGATTCTGCCAGACATTGATATTGCCTGTCACAATGCTAAACCCGGTGATCAGATTATTTTGAGCGGAACCATAGCCGATCATGGTATAACCATCCTGACCCAGCGCGAAGGGTTTTCATTTGAATCAACCTTGACCAGCGATACCGCCCCTTTAAACCACATGGTGAAAGACATGCTCGCGACAAGCCCGCACATCCATGTGCTGCGGGATCCTACCCGGGGTGGTGTGGGAACGGCCTTGAATGAAATTGCCGAGAAGTCGCAGATCGGCATCAAGATTTATGAGGATAAAATACCGCTCAAAAGAGAAGTTGTAGCCGCGTGCGAGCTTTTGGGATTTGATCCGCTGTACCTGGCCAATGAAGGTAAGCTGCTTGCGTTTGTTCCTGCGAAAGATGCCGATGCGGTTCTCAAAACGATGAACGGAAATCCTTGCGGCCAAGATGCCGCCGTGATCGGGGAGGTGATCAAGAATCATTTTGGCAAAGTGGTGATGGAGACACGGATCGGTGGCAGCCGCATCGTAGATATGCTGGCAGGGGAGCAATTACCGAGAATATGCTAGCGCAGACGCAAGGATCAGGGCAAAGGGCGAAAGTAGGATTGACGAAGAGCATCCAAAAATAAATATCGGATGATGAATCCTCCCGGCGGGCAGAGTGTTGAAATCAGCCACATTCAGCGGAGTAGTATTTGTTTTCTACCTTGTACCCTGGGCCGTGTGCCTGCCAGTGAGCGCAATTATGAAAAAATATAAGTATATTGTTATTTCAATTTTCTTCCTTTTCATGTCTACCTCCGTTGAGGCGAAACAGGAACACTTGATTCAGGGACGCACCATGGGGACTACCTATCAGGTCAAGGTCGTCACCGGACGCTCTCAAAGCATCTCCGGATTGAAAGAAAAATTAGAGGCCAGACTGGAGGAGATCAATCAGAGCATGTCCACTTATAAAGAGGACAGTGAAATCAGCCGATTCAATGATAGTCAGCTGGTGGACAACCCGTTTAAAATTTCAAATGATTTTTATCAGGTCATGAAGATAGCGCAAACAATTTATCAACTATCGGAAGGCGCCTGGGACGGTACCGTCAATCCGCTGGTTGATCTCTGGGGATTCGGACGTGCTGGTCGCAAGACGACCATACCCCAACAAAAAGAGATCTCTGGGCTCTTGCCCGATATTGGTTTTAAGAATATAGAAATCGCAGCATCCGGATATCTGGTTAAGAAAAGGCCGACGGTAACGCTGGATCTCTCATCCATTGCTAAGGGCTATGGTGTTGATCAGCTTGCCGATGTTATTCGTAAAGAAGGGTATCAGAATTATTTGGTCGAAATTGGCGGAGAAGTGTTTGCTTCAGGGTACCGCAAAGACGGCAAGCCCTGGCGTATCGGAATCAACCGGCCCCAAATAGATGCGGCCTTTGATGACGTTTACAAGGTAGTTGATTTGCATAACAAAGCATTCGCCACCAGCGGCGATTACCGCAATTTTTTCGTAGTTGATGGGATGCGCTACTCTCACATCATTGACCCCAGAACCGGATACCCGGTTTCCAATGGAGTGGTGAGCGCTACCATCATTTCCGAAACCTGTACTTTTGCTGATGGTCTGGCAACCGCGATCATGGTAATGGGCGCTGATAAAGGACTTGAACTGGTAAACCGGATTGACGGTACTGAAGGCCTGATCATTATTGAAAAGCAAGATGGCGGTTTGGTCCCTCACCATTCAAAAGGGTTTGAAGTTGATCCCCAGCGCTAAATTTTAATTGACAAAAAGTTAGATTCATAATATAAATACCATTTATATTGTATCTCCCCGGTTCATTGCACTTCTTAAACGCCTAAAGGTCACGTTTGTGTGTAAATAGGGGGTTTGATGCGTCTTTCTTTCAGGGCAATGTTGGAATGGATCGTTCGCTGGCCTTTAGTCGTCATTTCTGCGACAGTGGTGGTTACCTTTTTTTTTGCATGGCAGCTACCGGATCTTTCCTTTAAAACCTCTATTTATGATCTCCAAATCGAGGACCTTCCCGAGACCGCTCAGTATAATGACTTCAAAAAACTTTTCGGTTCGGATGAGATCATTCGGGTTGTTATTGAAAGTAACAATGTGTTCGATCCGGTCACCTTTCGCAAGATTGAACAACTTGCCGAAACTGCCGCAGCAATCGAGGGCGTTAGACGGGTCATCAGTCTTCCCGGTATAAAGAGAGCGGTTGATATCTCCGGTGATTGGAGTATGGAAAAATTTTATGCCGTTATATCCCGGGTGGATTTATTCCGAAGAAATCTCATTTCACTCGATCGTAGAACCACCGCACTGACGCTGGTCCTCAAAAACGAAGCCGATTCGCAAGCCGTGATCCTGAAGGTGCGGCAGATGCTCGCCGATAGTCCCAAAGATCTTGTTCTGTATCAAACCGGCATGCCCCTTGTTTCAGAAGCGCTGGCCATGTTTACAGAGAAAGATTTTTTTCGTTTGCCCCCGATTACTTTTTTACTGATTGCCCTTATTCTCTTATATCTGTTTCGTAAACTTCAATACCTTTTTATTCCTGTCATCTGTGTGGGACTGGCCCTGGTTTGGACATTCGGGCTCATGGCCTCTCTGGCAATACCGCTTTCAATGCTGACCATGATTGTTCCGGTCTTTCTCATCGCTGTTGGAACCGCTTACTGTCTGCATATTGTTTCTGAGTATCTGGCGTGCATAGCTAGAGCTGATTCACCACTTGATGCGACCATTAAAACGTTTTCAAGTATTACCTTACCCACCTTTCTGGCCGTTTTGACGACGATAATCGCTCTCGGATCTCTGCTGGCCAATCGTATTGCAGCCATTCAGGAATTTGCTGTTTTTTCGTGTTTCGGTATGGTCAGCATCCTGGCTGCTGTTCTTATTTTTCTTCCAGCGCTTTTATCGTTGATTCCTCTTCCTGAAAAACAACAGAATCGGATTGATACAAACCCTCTATTTACCCGTTTTATTGATAAAATAGTCGACCTGGTCTTAAACCATCAGAAAATTGTGCTACCGTTTATCGGAGTTCTGGTTCTTATTTGTTTAGTGGGGGTCTTTCGCATTCGAGTTGAGACCAATCCGATTGGTTATTTAAAGGATGACGCAGCGGTAAAACGTAATTTTGTTGATATTTATCAGGATTTATCCGGAAGCTTCCCAATTAATATCGTAATGGGACATTCGGAGACGGACTATTTCAGGGATCCTCAACATCTGGCTGAAATTGGCCGTCTCCAAGAGTTTCTCGATACACTGCCCGGCGTTGACAAAACATTGTCTTTTGCGGATTACTTGAAGCTTGTAAATTATGTTCTCAACCACTTTGAACCCGAATATTACCGGCTTCCTGCAGAGGGTTTCGAAGTGAGAATGTTATTAAATAATTATGCGACCATACTGGGCGAAGACATGCTGGCCCGTTTTATGAGTCCCGATTTTTCGAAGACCAACATCGTCATGTTGACCCATATTTCGAGCTCCAGAAAGTTTCTTCAACTTCGCCAAAAGACGCTTGCATTCGTTGAACAAAACTTTTCAAAGGATTTGAGCTGGGAGATAACCGGGCTCGGAATGGTAATTGCTGCCAGCAGCCATCAGGTAACTGTAGGGCAAGTCAAAAGCCTTTCCATCACATTGATCTTGATTTTCGGGATTATGTTCCTCCTGTTTTTGTCCAGCAAAGTCGGATTGATCGCCATCCTTCCCAATCTATTTCCAATCATCATTAATTTTGGGATCATGGGATGGCTTGATATTGAGCTTTCCATGGTTACCAGTCTGATTGCCAGTATTGCCATAGGACTGGCGGTAGACGACACCATCCACTATTTGTTCCGGTATAACCGGGAATTCAAAAAAGATCTGGATGACAAGCGTGCCATCCGGGACGCACTTCGTCATGTCGGCAAGCCGATCACCTTCACAACAATCACAATATGCGTGGGATTTTCCATCTTATTGTTTTCTAGCTTTAAACCCACGGCCATTTTCGGTGTTATGATGGTGATTACATCGCTGTCGGCGCTGGTCGGGGATCTGATCCTGCTGCCTTCTTTGATACAGCACATTGAATTGGTGACCTTGTGGGATCTCGTGCGCTTGAAACTTGGCAAGGAGCCCCGGATGGGAATTCCTCTTTTCAAGGGGTTATCACGTAACCAGGTTCACTATATCCTCATGGCGGGGTCGTTGAAAAAGATTGAGGCCGGCGAGATTCTGTTTCACAAGGGTGATCCCAGTGAATCGATGTATACCATTATTTCCGGGGCAATGGATGTTTTCGAGCCCATCAGCGATGATGAATCCGGTCATGAGTTGGGAAGCCGCATCCTGATCAACCAGCTACAAGCCGGTGATGTCCTGGGCGAGATGGGATTTCTGCGATCGGCGCCGCGATCTGCAACCGTAGTTGCGACTCAGCCCGTTGAGCTTTTAAAGGTTAATTGGAAGATGATTAGACGGCTGCAGTGGTTATATCCGCCGACGGCTCATAAATTCTTTTTAAATCTTATGGGGATCACATGCGACCGGCTCGAGAATTTAACCGAATGTTTCGCTGATCTGAAAATGCTGGACGATTCTACTGGATTGTGTAACAAAGAAAATTTTTTAAAAATTCTGAATACTGAAATCCAACGTTCGCGAAGTTGTTGTACAGATTTGTCAGTTTGTTTGATGAAATTAGACTTTGATGAGAGCCAATCCGATCTGGATAATCTTGCAAAAGAGCAAGTTCTACGTGCCCTGGGTGAGTCTTTTTCCCGGGAAATCCGTAGTTGGGATCTTCTGAGTCGATATGGTCGGCAGACGTTAGCGCTTCTCATGCCGCAATTTTCGATTGATGAAGCTCAACGCCAGTGTAATCGATTAAAACGCATTTCTGAGGAAATCCTTCCTGATATTGACGGTACGAAGGTAAAATTGGGATTTGGTCTGACGGAATTTGTTCCTGAGAAGGACGAAACAGGTTCAGATCTGCTTGCCAGAGCCAATGCATTCTTTTAAACTTAGAATTAACCCCTTTGTTGCATAAACATCATGGCAAAGAGTAGATAATGGCCGGCAATTATTACCGATATGATAGCAAAATAACGAATTTCTGGTTATCCCCATTGGTGAATTCGAAGGATGGGGTCGATATTGCCATGTTGTTTACCCGGAGGGAAAGCCGGAGGACTTCAGATTCTGCGTTGCTGAGGGCTCGAAGTCCCGCGGACTCGCGGGACGACTCACCCTCAGTCGCCTTGACTCTGAAGCCCTCCGGCTTTTGCAACGTTGGGGTTAATCGTATAATATGGTTTCTATGCTGATTTCGTCCTCGTTTTCTTCAATTTGAGAGATGAAGTACCATATGGTATCTTCAATCTTTGAGTCCATGGATTTAAATTCAACACCAATTCCCCAGCGTGTGGCATGAACAATTTCGCCCTTAACCTTGACAGGATTTTCATGTTCCTGGGTGCTAAAAATCATTAATATCTCTTCACCAACAATAATCGGTGCTTTTGTCGCGATGAAAACCCCCGTGTGGCTTATGTTTTTTATGTATCCTCGGTGCGTGCGATCGAAAGTGGCAAAATTAACCGATACATGACATGATTTGCGCTTAAACCCTCTCCTGTCATTTTTTATGAGCTTGTCTGCGTGCCTTAAAAGCTCTGCTTGCTGCTCCTCATTCATTCCAAGGATTACTTCAAAGAGCCTCGGGATTGCCACATTATACTTTTTAAATTCTTTTGCCTTTTTCATGATAAATGTAAAATCAGTCGTTTAGTTTATCCTAATCCGACCCTGCCTGTCGCAGCGTAGCGAAGATCGCTGTTTTTCGAAGAATCCAATTTTTTTTTGTTAAATGCACTGCTGTGAAAACTAAATTTGCTATAGATTTTAATTGCTTATCTGAAAACTTATCGCAACTGCAGACCTTTTGGTTATGTGCAATAGCTTTTGTACTGATACTATATTCGGAATATTTTCGAAAAACATTAATTATTTGTTGGAATGTTGAAGCCAAACGGAAATCCTGCCGCCGGAGAATCTGGGCACCCTCGACTTTCGCTCATATGGGGTATGACATTCGGGCCAATTGACAATAAGCGATAAGTACCTACATTCATCGAAGTATTGAGTTGAATATATACTTTGGGAGACGTTCGCACACTTAAGATTGATGAAACTGTATTTGGAAAGTTTGGGCTGTGCCAGAAATCAGGTCGACAGCGAAATGATGATCGGTCGCCTTAAGAAAGCCGGATGGGACATGACGGATGATCCGCAGGAGGCGGAAACGATTGTTGTAAACACCTGCAGCTTTATCGAAACCGCCGCTGAAGAGTCGATCGATACGATCTTAGAATTAGCCGAATATAAAAAAGAAGGCACTTGCAATCGTCTTATCGTAACCGGCTGTCTTCCAGAACGATACCGCGAGGACATCCTGACGTCGTTGCCGGAGGTGGATGTTTTTTTAGGAACCGGCGCTTTTGATCAGATTGTGGAAGCCGTCCAAGAACCTCGGTTTTCCAACCTCTGCCTGCTACCGGATCCAGACCTTCTTCCTTTCCAAGAGAATGGCTCTCCCAGGGAATTAAGCGTGCCGTATACGGCCTATTTGAAGATTGCCGAAGGCTGCAGCAAGGCATGCACCTATTGTATTATACCGAAATTACGTGGAAAACAAAAAAGTCGTTCCCCCGAGGATATTGTTCTGGAAGCCCAGGAACTTTTATCCCAGGGTGTCAAGGAGCTGGTTTTGGTTGCCCAGGATACGACGGCCTACGGCAAAGATCTCCCTGCATCCGTAAATCTTAGCCAGCTCATGGAACGTCTTGCTACGTTAAATAGGGATGATCCGAATAGTAAAACCGAACCGTGGTTTAGAGTACTTTACGGGCATCCGGAAAGCATTGAGACCTCTTATATTAAAACCATAGCCTCTCACAGCAACATCTGTAAGTATTTTGATATACCCATCCAGCATGTCAGTACCAACATTTTAAAACGCATGGGACGCCGATATTCCCGGGATGATCTTTGCCGTTTGTTTGATCGAATCCGGACTCATGTCCCGGATGCCGTGCTGCGAACCACCATTATTGTTGGATTTCCAGGCGAAACTGATAAGGATTTTAAAGAGCTTCTGCAATTTGCCGAGGACATGCGCTTTGACCATTTAGGTGTATTTATTTATTCGGATTCTGAGGATCTCACCTCGCACCGATTGTCCAATCATGTGCCTCTTGCGATTGCCCGAGAGCGTTATCATCAGTTGATGTCAACCCAATCGGCGATTTCATCTGAAAACTACCAGAAATATATCGGTAAAACCGTCAAGGTACTGGTAGAGGAATCTTTGGGAAATCATCTGTTTGCCGGACGTACCCATTTTCAGGCGCCGGAAGTGGATGGAATATCCTATATAAAAACCGCAACTTTGCCATTAGATTTGAAAATCGGCTGCTTTGCTGTTATGCGAATTACAGATGCCATGGAATACGATCTTATGGGAGATGCGGTATGAACGATCTTAGAGAAAAGATCCTGACAGCAGTCGAAGATGATCTGGCAGATATCGAAAAAGCGCTCTCTGATAATTTGGAACCCTATCTGGATTTGGTATCCGAGGTGGCCGGGCACCTCCTCTTCAGCGGCGGTAAACGATTGCGTCCACTATTGATGGTACTCTCCGCCAGGATATGCGGCTACAACGGTGATTATGATAAAACTTTCTCTACCGCCCTGGAATATCTGCATACCGCGACTCTTTTGCACGACGATCTTGTCGATGATGCCACTCTGCGACGGGGAAAATCCGTGGCTCATTCAAAATGGGGCAATGCAATAACGGTGCTGGTGGGTGATTATCTTTTAGCACGAGCCCTGACTATTTCGGCGGGCACCGGTCGTTTGCGGGTAATCCAGATTCTCGCGAGCCTCACTGAAAATATGTCCCAGGGGGAAGTGCACCAACTTATGCGCAAAGGAGATATTAACCTCGCGGAAGATGAATATATGGAGGTCATCCAACGCAAGACCGCCGTGCTTTTCGAAGCTGCATGCCAGGTCAGTGCGATTATTGCTGATGCACCAGAGGCAAAAGAAAATGCGTTGGCCGTTTATGGTTACAACCTGGGTATCGCCTTTCAAATGGCGGATGATCTCTTTGACTACACCCTGCAGACAACCGATTTCGGAAAGGAAGTAGGCACCGATCTCAGAGAGGGTAAAATGACACTACCCATCATTTACGCCCTCAAACAAGCAAAAGCCGGCGATCGGGATTTGATGAGAAAAATAATCCTGAATAAGGATTTTTCAAAAAATGATTTTAGAATTTTGTTGGAATATATGGAAAAATACGGCGGTTTTGAATACACACGCAAAATCGCCGCTCAATATATCGATAAAGCCAAAACGGCCCTGTCCGTTTTTGAACCCTCACAACCTAAAGAAATCATGCTGGATATAGCGAATTATGCACTTGCACGCCGCGTATAGCAAGGCGTAGGGGAACAGCACGATCCTTTTTCCCCTAATTCCCTTCTCATTATCAAACGCTTCACCGTTTACCTCTTGATTATAGCTGATTTTTCGTTTATGGGGGTTGTGCGCAGATAAATTTAACGGATAAAGGAGTTAAGAGACGTGCGGAAGATGGTATTTAAAACCAATCAATTATTGCTTTTTACTTCTTTCCTTGTCCTTGTGGCGATGATTTCAAACGCCGCGTGGGCGCAGAAATCTGCTGAGTCGAAAACCTTTGTTGTCATCGGCACGGCATCGATGCAGGGCACAAATATTTCAACTGCCAGAGAAAAGGCCATAGAAGACGGTCTTGTCACGGCAGTGGCGCTTATGGCCGAAGAACTGATGGAAGTGGAGGCTTTAGTGGAAAATTTTCCTCAGCTTAACGGATTGCTCTTCGATCAAACAAGCAAATATGTGAAGGACTATAAAGTGCTAACGGAATCCGCTACGGACACAGCCTATCGCGTCATTGTGCAGGCGACCGTGTTCGGGGATAAGATATCGAAACAATTATCCAATTCCGGCATTATGAAAACCGAAGCAGCCCTACCTAGCGTGCTGCTGCTTATTGCAGAACACAATC
>JASFJP010000092.1:0-10982 GCA_050121225.1 Desulfobacterales bacterium | reverse complement strand
ATTAGCAACCGAAAATGGAACGAACCCGTAAATTGCCACTCCGATATACTCATCCTTCTTTTCAGGCATCCCTTCCGGGTTATTATAAATAGGGAAGCAATCCTCTAAACCTCCATATAGGTTTGCCCATTGGTTGCAAAGCCGATTGCCATCAACCCAGCTTTTACCGGTGTCAGATGTTTCCTCAACATCAGCAACTTTCCCTTTTTTATATCCTATTGGGCCACACTATTGGATGCGTGCATGAGTTAATAGTCAATGAAACCTAAATGATATCTGCAATCTGGCCATCTTGGTGATTATCACAATTTATTACTCGTCAGCTGATATTTAGTTTTATGGCAAGGGACCTTCAAATTTGAGATTAGTTCACAGCTTATAAGATTTTGAAGCCGACACGAGAATAAAATGCGGAGGGTAAAATTGAATAAGAAAGGATTTATCGAATTTTTGGAGAAAAAGAAAAAATCCGAAAGAACAATTAATAACTATACGGATTTTGCGCAGCAATATGAAACATATTTGCTTGAACATAAAAACAGGAAAAAAATAGAACAAGCGGGGAAAAAAGATTTGCACGATTTTGAGAAATGGGGAGAAAAGAATAATCTAAAAATTAATCGATACTTATGGAGTATTAAAGAATATTACGATTTTATCTCGAAAGAAGAACTGAAATTGGAAGCCAATGCCATGCTATGCGAACGGTATTTATCCCAATTTAAACTAAAGGATTTTGTCGGAGTTAAACAAAGTCATATAAAAAAGCTTGCAAAAGAAGGGATTACAACCGCCAAAGAAATGCTTTATGCGGGTTTGGATAAACAAAAGAGGAAAAAACTTTCCCGGAATACGGGTATTCCCCTCGAAGGTGTTTTGGAATTTGTCAAACTATCTGATCAGGCCAGGATCGGTGGACATAAAAAGGTTCGTGCACGCCAATACCATGAGGCCGGTTTTGATACAATCGACAAAATGGCCGCCTGTGATCCATCAGAAATGCGACAACGCCTAGCCGACTTTATTAAAAAAACAGGTTTTAAGGGTATACCGCCGACACCCGGAGAAGCCCAAAATATGGTAACCATGGCGAAATATTTAAAAAGATTGGTTAAGTATTAGGGCCTAAAAGCTTTCCTCAAATTGTATTTTAGGCGTTTCGTTTTGAATCTAAAGAAGTCAATATAGATCTGAAAATATTTATGGATCTTTAATAAAAAGGTATCTTTTCTCATGACAAAACCAAAAGCAAAGGACAGCTACAACGCTCCATTCTCGGAGATCATCACTGTAAGAGCACAGAACATCGAAACCACCGGATTCTTCTGCTACATGAGCAAAAAGAAGTCTGAAGGCTATGGACGCAAGCTTAAATGGCTCAAGGATCGCTTCGGCGAAGGAATGTGTATCAAACTCCTTAAGTTGCCGGAACGCGGCTTTATCGAGTACATTCCCGGAGAACATGCCTGGCGTGCAATCCATGCTGATGGCTACTTATTCATCCATTGCCTTTGGGTGGTAGGAAAGAGCAAAGGCAAAGGATTTGCGACTGGCCTTCTCGATACGTGTATTGCGGATGCAAAGCGATCCAAGCTTAAGGGCGTCGCCATGGTGACCAGTGAGAAGGTCTGGATGTTGAGCCGCCGCATTCTCGACAAGCATGGATTCGAGTGTGTCGGTACCGCACCGCCAGCCTTCTCGCTCATGGTCAAGAAGTTCGGAAACTATCCGTCGCCAACCTTCTCTGGAAATTGGGAGGACAAGGCAAAGGCTTTCGGAAAGGGCCTGACTGTTATCCGCTCGGACCAATGCCCCTACACCGTTGATGCGACTGATGCTGCGGTAGCCGCTGCAGCCAAGGCCGGTATCAAAAGTCGCGTAGTAGAGATGAAGAGTCGTGACGACGTGTTACGTTTGTCACCATCGGCTTATGGTGTTTTCGGCATGGTCCTGGATAGTCAACTTCTAAGTTACCACTATCAGCTTGAAAAAAATCTCTTGCCACTATTGGCGGATGAAGGTGGTAAGAAAAAACATGCAAGGAAGAGGTGATCCATGATCAAACGACGTATCGTTTAAGTGAGGACAATGCAGGTGAATCAGGCCTGACAATGATTCTTCTAAAAAATTGTGACATCTTCAACAAAAACCAACTATCTGGCGGCTTTCATTTTTACCGATATTGTAAACCTACCATCAAAACCGCTAATAGCATGTACTGCTTTTAAAACACATTCGCATCCACACCGTAATACTTTGATATACTCGAATTATACCTTCAGAAATGTATCTTGAGTCGCATCTTTGCTCTCTATCCATTTAGATTTGACTTTTCAAATTCAGCTGATATTGTAAGGATCGAAGTCCGCCAGTGCTTTCGGTCCATAGCATTCATCCTCTTCACTGCTATAGGATGACCTGCGGGTCATCATTTTTTTTGAGTAGTGCCTATGCCGAGAGTTTGACTAAAAACTCCCCGACAACTCAACTGATTTCTCCAACAAATCCAGGGCCCCAAGAGTATACGAGTTTAACAAAGGAGGTAACTTGATGTTTTCAACAAAAACCACTATCCAAAGTATTAGTAGATGAGAACATAGAAAAATTACCAACCCCCAAGAAATGATGTATATTTTACCTCGCTTACGAACAATCGAAAATATAAATACTACAATAGAGACCATAAGAAATAATCCGATAACGGCTGTAACGATTTCTATAATACCCAGCATGCTTCGCCTTTCTATGAATTCAAATTTGACTCGGAACTTTTAGGCATGTCAAAATTTGTTACCTCGGATGATTACCCTGATAAAACATTTTTCTGCGCATAAAATTAAGCAGATTTATTTATCAACTAGCGATCCGGGGCGGATACCCTTATTACCGAATTTCTCAAATATCGAATCCGCGGTCTTGTTGAGTTCCTCTCTTTTTTTATTTGACTCATTAAGGTTGAATAGGGAAAGCTGACGCCCGGAGCCAGTATCGGCGAGGTTAGATAAAGAAATACCTAATAGACGGACCGGTCTTTTACCGACAGCTGTTTTCTCTAACAGACTGCAAATGTTCGAGTATATGTCAGCGCTGTCATTTGTGTAATTGTGGAGTGTTACAGAACGGGTGATTTGTACAAAATCATTGTATTTCACTTTTAAGGTGATGGTTTTACCTTCGAGACCTTTGCGGCGCATGCGGCGAGCCACGCGATTGGCCAAAGACAAAAGCTCTCGTTTAGCCGGTTTTAGATCAAGGATATCCTTAGAATAAGTATCCTCATGACCGATTGATTTGACATCGTGAAACGTTACCACATCTCTTTCGTCTATTCCCATTGATAATTGATGCATATGGATACCGTGCTTGCCGAATTTCTTCTCCAACACCTCAACGGGCACCTGTCTCAAGTTCTTAAAGGTATGAATGTTTAGGCGAGATAGAGCCTTTTGTGTCACCTTACCAACACCCCACATCTTTTTTATTGGAAGCGGGTCTAAGAATTCCCTTACCTTGTCTGTAGAAACAACCGTCAAACCATCAGGTTTTTCCATATCAGAGGCAACTTTTGCAACAAATTTAGACGGCGCAACGCCGGCTGATATAGTCAAGCCCGTCTTTTCGGTAACCTTCTGCTTGATATTTTTTGCAATTTCAATTGGCGAACCAAAAAGCCGTGTGGATCCGCTTACATCCAAAAACGCCTCATCTATGGACAGAGGTTCAACCAATGGGGTGAAAAGATGGAATATTTCAAACACCTGTTCGGACACTTCTTTGTATCTGGCCATTCTGACTGGCAAAACGATCCCATTAGGGCAAAGCTGCATGGCTGTTGCCATAGGTTGTGCGGAATGGACACCGAATTTCCGGGCTTCGTATGAGGCAGATGATACCACACCTCTTTCCTTGCTACCGCCAACAATAACCGGTTTTCCCCCCAGTTCAGGATTATCCAGTACCTCAACCGAGGGATAGAACGCATCCATATCTAAATGAATGATGTGCTTTGGTGGTCTTTGCTTATCCATTTTCTACAAAGCGATTTGCCATATTTTTTATATGCTCGATTTCGGTCGAATATTTTTTGTCCTGTGTTTTTAAGATCATTGTGATTAGTTGAACAAATGCACAATAGAATCAGAAGGTTGTCCGGATTTGACTTATTAATACTTATGTTACTACTCTAAAAGTGTTTCCAAATTTCTCAACGAGCGCTGGTGGTATTTTTGAAAGGCATTTTGAGTCGATAGTTATGCCCAGTAACCTTGCTCCAAGCAAATTTGTATTCTCCAACAAGGCACCACCAAAATTCGCTCCTTCTAAATCAGCCTCAAAGAGGTTAGCTTCCAAAAGATTGGCTTTGGTCAGGTTGGCGCCTTTCATGATTGCATTCTCAAAATCAGTGTACTGGAGACTGGCCCCTTCAAAATTTGCCAGCCTCAAATTTGCCTCTTTTAGATTTGCATACCATAGATTGGCATTCCTAAAATTGGCTTCTTCAAGATCGCTATCCTGGAAATTGGAACTCTCAAGATTGGCATTTTCAAAATTTGCCCTTCCCAGGTTTGCATTTTGGAAGCTCGAATAGGGGATATTCGCCCAACGTAAATCAGCCTCCGAAAGATCAACACCCGATAACTCGGAACCACCAATATCAGCATCTCTTAGATCTGCTTTATGCAAATTTGCCTGCTGACCTCTTTTGCCCCCAGAGGCCACCCAAATGCTGTGATTTTCGATAATTTCTCTGATAATATCTTCGTCCATAGTTCATTTGTTAATTTTGTCTCTAAGCCTGCCCGACCACCTAAAACCAACAACTCTCCGCGGCGCCATCATCATATCCTCACCTGTAGCCGGATTCCTACCTCTTCGGGCCTGTTTCTCTGTCACACGGAATTTTCCAAAGTTGCTGATCATAACATCCTCTCCAGAGGCAAGGGTACTTTTTACGATCTCCAAAAGAATTTCAACCACTTCTTTGGATTTGCTCTTCGGAAATCCGTTTTGCTCGGCAACGGCTTCTATAATGTCGACCTTTGTGAGCGCCATAGTCCCCTCCCCCAATCATTTAGATTACCTATTTTGCTCCAACATAGACCCCTCTGCCAACCCTTTTCACTTTGCCTTCCTTTGATGCCTTGTAAATTATGTTCAAGATCTTTTGATTAATGAAGCCAGTTTTCCGCATTAAGGTGGAGACACTGACAGCTTTCCTCGAACGATTAATTATAGAGACAATGAAATTTCTCATTCTCATCAATATCTTTTTTTGTCAATAAAAACAAGTTACTAACAGTTGATATAGGCGTTGTAGGATTGAATCAAATGGTCATCACTATTTTCTGGCTATCTAATTGATATTTTTTGCAATGTGTGCAATTATAGAAAAAGATTCAATGTGTTTGGCTTCAACCTTTAGCCAAAAGGCAGAGCATATGAATGGACATTAAGGCCCCGCTTCCGGATAGGATGTGGGGCTTTTTGTTTGCCACATGAATGAATTGACCGTCTATATCGAAAGACGATTGATTTGCAGCGAGGGAAATTGAGATCTTTCCCAATTTTAGAAGATAGTGAATGCCTAATTGGCCTTCAATGTGGAATTGGTTGAAAAGGAGCAGACGCTATGAAAGATCTGATCAGTACCATTGCACGAGCAATTGTTGACGCCCCAGAAAAGGTAACAGTTTCTGAAGTTGAGGGCGGTCATACCTTGGTATTAGAACTTAAAGTGGCAAAACAAGATATGGGGAAGGTCATTGGCAAGCATGGCAGGACAGCTCAAGCGATCCGAACTATATTGAGTGCGGCATCCGGAAAAATAAAAAAACGCATCGTTCTTGAGATCTTAGAATGATTTATCCTTTTAAATCCTGATTGGGCATCCTTAGTTGCACTCTGGTCTGCATAGAACAACCATCTCAGTCATGTCATCGAATACATTCCTAAAGATGCTAAATCATCTCCATGCAACATCGGGAAAAAAGACCCGGTCCCTTTGGATTTCGTGAAAAAGGACTACCTTCGTCACTTGCAGCATCATCTTAAAGATATACTGGACGAACATGCATAACCATTCGTCGCAGATAAACTGGATTAAGCTATCACCCTCTTAAAATCCTTGCGATATCCATTAGAAACTCGTAATTAAAAAATAGTTGGTTTTATGACAAGAAATGTCAGATTTTGAAACGCACCAAATTTCCATCAAATTCGGTAAGTATCAGAGGTTTCCATTGACCTTTGACAATCTCAATGTATCTGACTTTTTCAACCGAATAGACAACGTAACAGGAAGCTGCAGGGAACTATCAAGTCAAAAATTTTTTATAATTCTTTTGAGAGTCTTTGAGGAAAGGAGCAATTTGACGATGGAAACGATTGAATTTCGGCTAAATGGCAAACCTGTAAGCATTGTGGTTGATACGGATCGGGTACTGCTATGGGTTCTTCGTACGGACCTGGGCCTGACCGGGACCAAATACGGCTGCGGCGAAGGAGAATGTGGGGCGTGTATGGTTCTGGTAGACCAGGAGCCCATTCAATCCTGTCAAGTCTCAGTCAAATCGGTTGAAGGATCCGAGGTTGTGACTATCGAAGGGCTGGAAAAAGACGGACAGCTTCATCCCTTGCAGCAGGCATTCATTAAACACGATGCACTCCAATGCGGATTCTGCACACCTGGAATGATTATAAAGGCCCATGGCCTTTTGTCGCAGAACCCGTCCCCTACCCAGGATGACATAATTGCGGAAATGGATAATAATCTTTGCCGGTGCGGCGCTCACGTTCGCATTGTCGAGGCTATTCAGACCGCGGCCCGGGAAATGAAAGGAGTGAGATAAAATGAACTCCGACAACAGTAAAACTGAAGCCTTAGGCCAACCATCGTCTCCCGTCGAGATCAGTCGCCGCGAGTTCCTGAAACGCCTCGGCATTTTAAGTGGTGGCATTGTAGTCTCCATTACCGTCGGGAATCCCCTGACCTTGGCCCGGACACCGCGTGTCGGGTGGGGTGCTGCTAATATCCCTGTGGATTTTAATGCATTTTTACGAATCGGAACAGATGAAAAGGTACTTTGCTTGACAGGCAAGATCGAAATGGGGCAGGGAATCATTACCTCCTTGCCGCAGATGCTGGCGGACGAACTCGATGTTTCCTACGACACAGTGGATATCCTCATGGGTGATACGGACCTTTGCCCCTGGGACAATAGGACCGTTGGATCGAGGTCGACTCGACAGTTCGGGGTTTTCTTGCGTGAAGCCGCGGCCGAGGCCAAAGGTGTGCTGAAAGAGTTAGCAGCCGAGTATCTGAAGTGTCCAATCGATCGTCTCGAGACCTTGAACGGCGTCATATTTGATAAAGATAGGCCAGTGAATCGAGTCACCTATGGTCGTCTAACTAAAGGCAAAATTATTGAAAAGCATTTGAAGGATGTTCCGCCTTTGAAAAAACCCGCTGAATGTCGGGTGATGGGAAAACCTTTTCTGCGTCGGGACGCCCACGAAAAAGTCACCGGCCGGGCAAAGTATGCTGCAGATCAACGCCCGAAAGGAATGCTTTACGCTAAAATCCTGCGTCCACCGGCCCATGGCGCCCAACTGATAAAGGCAGATTTGATGGCCGCGAAGAAAATAGATGGAGCTCGGGTTGTACGTGATGGTGACTTTATCGCTGTGCTTCACAAATACCCAGATGTAGCTGAATTTGCTCTTAGCAAAATCAAAGCAGAGTTCACCAAGCCGAAGACTGGAATAAATGATAAAACCATATTTGATCATCTTCTCAATAATCCTCAGGAAGCTGAGGTAGCTGATGAGGGTGGAGACATTCAAACCGGGAAAAGCTCAGCCCGACACACGTTTGACCAGACCTATTACGATGGTTACAAAGCCCATGCCCCAATCGAACCTCATGCCGCTACTGCCATGGTCGAAAAGGGCCGGGTCATAGTATGGACCTCCACTCAATCCCCCTTTCCAGACCAACAAATGGTGGCCAGGGCTTTGAAAATTTCGCCTGAAAAAGTGAGAATCATCACCCCCTATGTCGGTGGTGGATTTGGTGGAAAGAGTGCTGTAACCCAACAAGCGTTGGAAGCGGCACGTTTGACGAAAATGACTGGCCGTCCGGTGCAAGTAGCCTGGAGCCGGGCTGAGGAGTTCTTTTATGACGGCTTCCGGCCGGCTTCCGTGGTCAGAATCAAATCCGGTATTGACGCATCCGGCAAAATGACCTTTTGGGATTACCATGTCCATAGCGCCGGGTCCAGGGGATCGGAACAGTTTTACGATATTCCCCATTATCGGGTGACCACTTATGGAAGTTGGAGGAGTGGCCGAGAGGGTAATGTTCACCCATTTAATACTGGCGCTTGGCGAGCACCGGGCGCCTCCACGAATATATTTGCCCGTGATTTGCACATCAGCCTAATGGCGTCTGAGGCAGGCGTCGATCCGCTGGAATTTCGTTTAAGACAATTGACGGATAAAAGGATGATAGGTGTCTGGAAGGCGGCAGCCAAGCAATTCGGTTGGAAGCCGTCCAAAGCACCCAGCGGTCGGGGATACGGGCTGGCCAGCGGAATCGATGCCGGTACATACGTGGCCTTTATGGTGGAGATCGAAGTGGACAAAAAATCTGGAGAAGTAAGAGTAAACAGGGTGGTATGCGCTCAGGACATGGGATTCGTTGTGAATCCAGAAGGTGCCAGAATACAGATGGAAGGTTGCCTCACTATGGGCTTGGGATATGCACTCACCGAGGACATCCGTTTCAGCGACGGTCAGTTATTTGACCTGAATTTCGATACTTATAATATTCCGGTGTTTTCCATGTTGCCCAAAATCGAAACGGTTCTGGTCGACAATCCGGATTTACCCCCAAACGGCGGCGGCGAACCCGCAATCATCGGCATCGGCGGAGCTATTGCAACGGCTATTCATGATGCCACCGGTGCCGTATTGCACCAACAACCCATGACACCGGAACGCGTTAGGGAAGCTCTCCAAAAAGTATGAGTTAGTTGTCAAGTTCAGGATGAATTTAACAACCTTTACTACTGCTTTTATCTTACTTATTGAACTTACAATAATCAATCTCATGGGTTTGGATTATTGTTCTTAGCGATATTGAAACTTTTTTCCCCCAAAAAAAGCAGTATTAATCCGACATGGTTAACAAAATTAGAGGCTATCAAAATCTGTGATATCGTCATTTCCGATTTATTGCCTCCGGTGGTGCTTTACTGCTATTTCTCTCAGGCTCTGCCGCCATGAAAAATCCTGGGATATACGAAAAGAACCTGGACTATTGCTGAATTGCAGCTAATGGAAAGAGCACCCAGTTTTTCATTTTCAAGACCTAACCGCAATGTATTGATCTCCCTTCAATTGACATTGAACCCAGACTAAGTTATTCCCACTTTAATCATTAAAAACTCCTTCTTTTTAGCTCAAACTGTTCTTTAAATTAATGGAGGGCACCCAAATGCAATGCCAGAAGTGTCAGTTTGAGAATCGTGAATCGGCAAAGTTTTCTTCGCAAGGAATCTTCATATTTCAGCGAATCAATCCAAAGCAATATACAGCCGTTTTTTCTTGACTTTTAACCACCCCTATTTTATTAAATTGTATATCAGGCTTGAACCTGAATCCCTTCATTCATTCGGTAATTGCGTTGTTCCCCTGAAAGCGCTTATCATCAGCTGAAGCCCCTACTGCCTATTTAAAACACTTTCTAAAAGCAGGCCTGATGCAAAAATTAGTTAACAAAAAATTGCTGGAAAGGAGGGTATTATGGCTGTAAAAATCTTAATTAAACGTAAATTTAAAGACGGCAATATGCAAGCGGCATCGAGATTTGTAATCAACAACCGAAACGGGGCAATGCAACAACCAGGCTATATTTCTTCAGAAACCCTGCGAAGCATTGATGATAAGGATAAAATCCTGGTGGTTTCGATGTGGGAAAATATGGAAGCCTGGGAAGCCTGGAAAAACAGTGAGATTCGTAAAGCCAATGTTGCTGAATTAAAAGATTACCTCATCGGAGAAGCGGAGTACGAACACTACTCATTGGGCCTTCCCCTGGAATAGCTGTCGTTCGAGTTTTATCGTTACCTATTCGTATCGATAATCTAGGCCCATCTGTGTCTTTCCAGGAAGGAGGGTCAAAATGGCTATTAGAGTTTTTATCAAACGAATATGTGAAGATTCCAGCAAAGAAAAGGAGCTTCTTAGTCTGGTTCGAAAACTTCGAAGCCTTGTTCCCCAGCAACCCGGCTATCTCTCAAGCGAATATGTTAAGAAAACCGATCACCCAAAAGATATCGTTGCCATCAGCACTTGGGATTCTTCAGAAGATTGGCAGAACTGGTATGAAAGTGAAGTACGGCGGGAAATTCAATCCAAAATAGATGCAATTCCCGGTGTAAAAACGACTTATCAAACCTACGAGGATGCAAAAATCGAATAATACACCATTGACATCGTTTCGGGTGAAAAATCAATTACCGGCTGAAGCTCGGTTTCCCTAAAAGAAAAAGCCCATCCACCCTCTTGCCTACCGAAAACAGGGTGCGCGCGCTTTTGTTCACATCGGTATCTATTAGCAGTATTTGCTGCACCAGGGGGTAATAAAATGAATGAGAGATAGCAGGTAATAGTGGAAGATTATTTTTCAAAAGTTGTCTTTCTGAGTGTTGGGTTGTAAATATCTACGGATAATTTTGTAAAGTCAGTGCCTGCCTTCTTATTTAAAGTGTAACGTTTCGGCAAGGAAATTGTTCGTGTATTTGTGGAGCGGCATCCCAACACGTCGCTTCATCTGACCGCGAGAACTGGAGGCGCTTTTCCGAAGGCTGTTGGCGCGGCAGGTGAGCTTGACGTTATAGATATCTACTCTCCAACAAAGTTGAAATTATCAATCGTCATAAAGATTTTTGATATCATCAATCCAAACCCTCTGGACTCCG